>JALZGI010000486.1 GCA_030861105.1 Thermoproteota archaeon | reverse complement strand
AAATATCCATTGTGGGAGTAACGGGTTTCTTTCGTGCATCCACCAGTTCTATAAGTCGCGGGAGTCCTAGCGTAACGTTTCTTTCCTTTACTCCTGCAAAGTGAAAAGTTCTAAGAGTCATCTGTGTTCCAGGTTCCCCAATTGACTGCGCTGTAACAACTCCAACTGCTTCACCTGGCTCTGCAAGGGCGCGCTGCGTTAGATCGATTGTCTTCCTAAGGACCTTCTCAACTCCGTCCTTGCTTAATTTATTATGTGCAAAAGCGCCTACCAGGTATTTTCTTACCTTAGGATTCAGCTCTTGTGTATACTTCGATAAAATATTTCCGATCTCAGCATCGTTTGCCTTTTTCCCGTCATCGACAATCGCCTCACTCTCAATCAAGCGTGCCACATTAACCGCTTCGCCGTGGTCACTTTTTGCGGGGTCAACGCCGTCTTCGCCATACATGTACTGAATAATATTACCGTGAGGGTCCCGTACAGTATGGTCGTATTCAATTTTCAAGTGCTCCAGGGCATTAATGAGCCGCCTTTGCATGTACCCAGATTGCTGAGTCCTTACTGCAGTATCTACAAGTCCTTCTCTTCCCCCCATTGCATGGAAGAAGAATTCTAGAGGGCTTAGACCATCTCTATAATTTGACTTGATAAAGCCCTTTGAATCCGGGTTAGAATCATTTCTCTTGAAATGAGGCAATGACCTGTTGTGGTAACCCTTCTGGATGCGTTTTCCTCTGATAGATTGCTGTCCTAGAGCAGCAGTCATCTGTCCGATATTCAATGTAGATCCCCTTGCGCCAGTTGAAGCCATAATTATACCTGAATTATCGTCGGGGAAGGCCCTGTCAGCAGTCCTACCAGCTCGATCTCTCGCACGAGAAAGCTCGTTAACAACATAAAGCTCTAGGGCTTCCTCGGGGGCGAGCCCTCTGGTAAGCGGTAAGGTTCCCTCATTGTATTGTTGTATTAAATCGTATACTTTGTCGTATGCCTTCTCAATCACGTTACTTATTTCTCTTCTGGTTTCCTCGCTCAACCATAAGTCTGAATATCCGTAGGTAAAACCCCGATGCGTTATGAAAGTCTTGAGCATTACCAATATTGAGTCGAGAAATTTCCCGGCTTGGTCATTGCCATAGTCCTTGACTATTCTGTGGAGTACGCTGTCAGGCTCCTCTGCGCCAATTGAGGCCTTATCAATAACTCCACTCGTTAGTCGGCCTGCCTTTATAATTACATCTCTGCCTTCTTTCTTGGTCGCCTTCGTCCATTTTGATGTTATTATGAAATTGAAATCGCTTGGTAAGAAGAGAGAGAAAAGCTGTTTACCCGAATAGAGCTTCGATCCGTTACGGTTTATCTCTGGGTCCGGAAGACTACCCTTATAGCCACCTATTAACGCAAGGTTGGCAAACTCTTCCCTTCCTAAGTAGGTGTCATCCCTTGTTAGAATAAAGGCACCTGTTATGAAATCCCGTATTCCACCAATTATTGGCCCCCCATATCTTGGCGACACAAGCTGATCTTGTACACGCATGAGTAATGCGGCCTCAGCTCTGGCCTCTTCGCTTTGAGGTACGTGAAGGTTCATCTCGTCGCCATCAAAGTCCGCATTGTATGGAGGACAGACGGCAGGGTGCAACCGAAAGGTTCGGTAGGGCAGTACACGGACGTAGTGAGCCATAATGGACATCCTGTGCAATGACGGTTGTCTATTGAAAATTACTATGTCTCCGTCAGATAGATGTCGCTCTACCATAAAACCTGGTGCGATGGAATCAGCTAGTACTTTCCGATCATTGACATAGTCTAACCTTATCTTAACTCCATCCGGACGAATGATATAATTAGCACCGGGATAGGTGTTTGGACCATTTACTACATGTTCCCTGAGCCTTTCTATATTCCACTCGGAAATTGTTTCCGGAATTGTAAGCTTCTTTGCTACATCTACTGGCACTCCCACATTAGATATCGCAAGGTTGGGATCGGGGGAAATTACCGTTCTGCTAGAAAAGTCTACTCTCTTGCCAGACAAGGATCCCCTAAATCTGCCCTCCTTTCCCTTCAGCCTTTGGGTTAGCGTCTTTAGAGGTCTCCCTGATCTATGATGAGCTTGCGGTATCCCCGACACCTCATTATCAAAGTACGTTGTAACGTGATACTGTAGCAAATCAACGAGATCTTGAACAATGAGAGGCGGAGTTCCAGCCTCTTTGCTTTCCTTTAGCCTCTGATTAACCCGTATAATATCTACGAGCTTATGAGTGAGGTCATCCTCGGATCTTATGCCCGTTTCCAGAATGATTGAAGGTCGGACCGTAACAGGAGGAACAGGCAACACCTGTAGTACAAACCACTCTGGCCTCGCAGTAGTGGGGTCGTACCCAAGAAGAGTTAGATCTGAATCTGGAATGTGGACCAGACGTTCCCGGATGGTTATGGGCAAAAGTCGGTTTTCCCCTGCCTCCGTCTTCTCTACAAATATCGTAGGTTTGGTAAAGATTAGATCGTACTGTTCTTTGCCGCAATGAGGACAGACCTTGACCTTTTTGGCCTTTTCAATAATTTCCTCCTTTATACTTTCAAGAGTAATGACTGCATAGGCCGCCTTTGTGTCCCGAACACTTTTGTACCGTGCAAGCTCTTCTGGATTTAGCTTGATTTTATTGCAGCTTCTGCAGGTTATCAGGAGGAGCTTATGCACGTCATCGATGAAAGCGATATGCAATACAGGTTCTGCCAACTCGATATGACCAAAATGCCCAGGACATCTTGCTGATGTATTCCCGCAGGTGGCACATTTCTGACCAGGCTCCAGCGTTCCCAAGCGGTTATCCATCAGTCCCCCCTGAACAGGCATCCCATCTTCGTCGTACGTTTCAGGGGCCGTTACTTCGGCGACACTAAATCTACGTACTTCCACGGGGGACCAAATGCTGAACTTTATGCCACCAAGTATTTTTGCAGGTTCTTCCAAGCTAGCTCAGTTCTCCTTTACACCTTCTCCCGAGCCAATAACCTAGGAGCAACATTCAGACTCATCATTTCTTGTAAAAGAAGTTTGAAAGCATAGGCGATAACGACCGAGGATATTTTGGACTTTTCCCCGCAGACCCGGCATATAAATCGGCGCTGCTTGACATCGTAGTATGCTAAAAGCCCACATCTCTCACAAACACTTATCTCAGCTTTATCGGACTCCTCTAGTAACCTGTCTTTGAGCATCATTGAGGCCCCATAAGCAATTAGACAGTCACGTTCCATTTCACCAAACCTCAATCCTCCTCCTCTTGCTCTCCCTTCCGTAGGCTGTTTTGTGAGCATCTGTACCTGCCCTCTGGCTCTGCTATGGATCTTATCAGCCACCATATGGTGCAACTTTTGATAATAGACTACCCCTATGTACACATCAGCGGGGAATTTTTTTCCCGTGCGGCCGTCGTACATTATTTCTTTTCCACTTTGTTTGAAGCCATATTTCTCTAGGACATCTTTTATGCTGTCAAACTTTTCCCCAAGAAAAGCTGAGCCATCTACAATAGTGCCGCGAAGAGACGCAGCCTTTCCACCCAACGACTCCATAAACTGACCAACTGTCATTCTGGAAGGAAAAGCATGAGGGTTTATCATAATATCGGGCACTACCCCGGCCTCTGAGTACGGAAGATCCTCTTGATTGACTAGCATTCCGATCACACCCTTCTGACCGTGTCTCGACGCAAATTTATCCCCGATCTCCGGCACCCGCATATCGCGAACCCTTATCTTGTACATTTTGCCACCCTCAACAGACTGGGTCATTATTACAGTATCCACAACACCGTTCTCTGAAGGTCTCACACCAATAGAGGTATCCCTCCTGTACGGACCTTTGACCTCAAACTCCTTGTACTCCTCCATAAATCGGGGCGGCGAAGTTCTGCCAATCAATATATCTCCCCCCGTAACTACTGATTCGTGCATAATTGCTCCATCGTGTTCAAGCAGCCTATACGCTTTCTCTCCTCGATATCCCCGGATGTTTGTATCAGATTCCGGAAGCTCAAAACTATCCTTCATCCCTCCAGGATATTGCTTAGCCTCAGCCTCATATACTCTGTAGAAGAACGTTCGCCCAAGTCCTCTTTCGACTGAGGATTTATTGAAAACAATCGCGTCCTCAATATTGTACCCCTCAAATGGTAACACTGCGACAATACAATTTTGACCTGTCGGTCGATCATCTAGTCCCAACAAGTTGATAGCCTTAGTACTTACCATGGGAGTTTGAGGATAAAGCATGAAATGCTGGCGAACATAAGTGCTCGCATTCATAAGAGGAGTCGAGAAGCCAAGGCTCTGCTTAGCCATGGCGCTTTCGTATGTGTTCCTTGGTGACTGATTATGTTCCGGGTACGGGATGATTGACGCCCCAACACCAAGAATTGCAGATGGGAAGATCTCAAGGTGAGTGTTAGCGCTTTCAAGTCTGTTAACTTCCATTGAAATATAGCAATTCTCTTCTTCATTTGCGTCCACAAGCTCAATAATCCCCATATACAGCAGGTCAGACCAGGATAAGAATTTCTTGTTAATTTTTTCAATTATCTCGTTTGTTACTAGACTTTTTCCTTCCACAATAATTGATAAAGGTCTAAGAACTCGGCCAGCATTACAGCTTATGTAGAGCCTATTTGTAGCATTAGGATTTCCAGATGAGTAAAAATACACTCCTACATGTGGATGAATCTTCCCAGAACGTCGGAGATTCCTTAATGTGTCAGCAGTAATTCGTCCGTTTTCGGCATATCCAATAAGCTTACCATCGACAAAGACCCTCGCTCCTTTTCTTCTAATATCTTCATTTGCTTCATCAACATGCTGCACTCCCAATTCATACAGCTTTTCTATAATTTCCGCTGAAGGAACGCTTACGGAAATTATCGCCGATAGCGCTAAGTTTTTGACGAGGCCACAGTTTGAACCTTCTGGCGTTTCTGCTGGACAAATTCTCCCAAAGTGGGTAGCATGAAGATCTCTGGCTTCAAAATTTGGTTGACTCCTACTGAGCGGAGATTGTATTCTTCTCAAATGACTAATAGTTGACATATAGTTAGTCCTGTCTAGCAATTGTGTTACACCGACTCTACCCCGTCCCCAGTTACCTGTTGCAATTGCATTGTTTAGTTTGTCCGATATTATACCGGGCCTAACTGCTGCCGCTACCGCATTTATTCCGCGCTTCTGACCGGACCGCTCCAGCTGATATTTCATATCTCTTATTAGATTTCTGAATGCAGTTCTAAAAAGGTCGGCAAGCATTTGCCCAGCAAATTTTATTACCTTGTTTCCATAGTGATCCTTATCGTCCGTATCAATCCATCCTAATTTAAGTTCAATTAGCTTGCTTGCGGCTTCCCCTAGGAATAGGGCCTTTTCGTGCCTGTTATCTGGATTCTTCCCCAGATGCGGAAGAAGTCCCCAGTCTAGGAGGGTCTCTGCTCTCTTAATTTGAAACTCTTCTAGCATACCTGGTGCAATTCTTTTGCTGATATAAACTATTGAATCACGGCTGGTAACAATTTCTCCAACTTTTTCAAATGAGGGCTCAAGTTCATCCTGTATCGCTTCGTTCAGGGAAACGGCATTGGCAATGTCTTTATCGGACTCAAGTCCCAAGGCACGCACAAGTGTAATCAGGGGTATGTCGACAGGAGAACCTGGAATTTTTGCCACGATTGAGCCGTCAGGCCGCATTATTAGTTCAAGTTTCGCTCTGTATCCGACTATTGAAGAATATACCTTTGCCTTATAAAGTAAAGCCCCGGTTGTTTCTTCGACGTCTACGATAATTTTGTTATATGACAGGTCTTCCAAGCCAACGATTACACGTTCAGAACCATTAATGACAAAATATCCGCCTGGATCCCTTGGGTCTTCTCCTAATTCAATCAGCTTGGATTCAGCCAAATTATGTAAAATGCAAGCATTAGACTTGGCCATGACAGGCATATCGCCAACGTGGATAAAACGGGATTCCAAGATTTTACCATCTTCTACTATGCTACATTCCAGCATAATAGGAGATGCGTACGTCAAATTCCTCAACCTTGCTTCCACAGGCGCTACGTGAGTAATAGAACCATCAAGTTCCATGATTCTGGGTTGCTGGAGCTTTATCTTGCCTAATTTTATTTTATACGGATATTCTGCTGTCTCGATTTCAATTTCTCCGACCTCGTCAATGATACTTTGTAGGCCCCTCTCCATGAACTCGTTGTAAGAGTTAAGGTGTTGTCGTGCAACTCCTTCCCTTCTTAGAATATCGTTAATCAACGGCCACATTGATAAATTTCTCCATCGCAGGAAGTCAACCTTCTACAACGTATCGGTAATATACACTTTCACCTGAGGTAGGACTTTTGCGAGTTATTTTCACAATATCTCCTGGCCTCGCTTCTAGATCCTCAATACCCTTATCACTTTGAAGAATATAGGGCAACTGGCTAGGTTTAGTATTAAACCTTTTCAATACTTCTTCTGCCTTTTTCTTTGAAAGAATCTCATGTTTTGGTTGGTATATATGATCACTGATTCTCAATGTCTTCTTCTCAGTAGACAATTCGGCTACTCCTTATTACAGTAATTCTCACGTTCAAAGTTTAAATTGGTCCTACGTCGACTGGAACGACTTGAGCTCTTGAGCATAAGTTACCTCGATAATACGAACATATAAGCATACAGTATTGACTTCACAAGGTGTCTAGCAAAGGCCTAGCCACCCAGGTCCGTGATGCAAGGTATTGTGGCTTACTTTTCGCTGCATACAAATTACACTAATCCACATGCAGCTTCAATATGGCTCGGTTACGATCTATACAAGCATTTGAGCGCGAAATTGAGTCTCAATATAAGTTTGTGGAACATCAATTGCTCGAACGGGTTGATCCTGCGAAGTCTGTTATGACCGGATCCGGTGACTCTTACATAGCTGCAAGGATTGCAAGTTACCTATCAAGCCGCAGAACCATCTGTTGCTTTCCACGAGAACTTGTCCTTAATCCCCATATCTTAGACGGTAAAGAACTTTTTATTGCTTCAGTCTCTGGCAGGACTACTCGCAGCATTGCAGCGGCAAAAGCGGCAAGAAAAAAAAATGTGAAAACTACCGCTGTTACTGCCAACCCGAATAGCGAGCTGGCGCGGCTGTGTGATCGAGTTATAAGAATTAACTATAGGGCTCCAGATGTCCTAACGAGCGGATCGGTCGGATTTCTACTTACCATGCTTGCATGTACTTCCCTGGTTACAGGTATCTCTGTCAGTCAGAAGGACCTGAGATGTGCTCATCGGATTGCAGACATGAAAATCAACAAATTAATAGATAGTATACCCGATAGACCATCCTCGATAGTATATTTGGGAGATGGAATTCTTTATCCGATAGCGTCGTACGGTTCGCTAAAGATGAATGAAGTTCTAGGTGTTAAGTCCTTTCCATATTCGGTCGAAGAATACTGTCATGCTCCCTTGTTTAGCATAAGAAAAAATGATGCGATCATAATCCTGGTTGGAGATGGAGACAAGAAAGATCTCATGTCTGCAACGCAGATTAGTCAACGACTTAGAAAATTGGACTACGCAGTGTCCTCGCTAGATTTTTCCAATCAGTCCATCATTAAGTGTCTTCTTCAAGCCGTGATCTCGCTTCAGCTCCTAGCACTTAGAATGGCAAAGAGAAGACGCATGATGGATTGTTTTTTTGTTCTGAATCGAGAACTTCTAGAGATCAGCTCAACTTGTATATATTAGAGCGTTCTGTTTGGAGGCACTGCAGAATATTCTAGAATCATGAAATCCGGTTACGGCTAATAGTTCTGAATGCAAAAGCAGCATCAACTTGCAGATTTGCTTTAAGAATCAAAAGTAGGCGCATAATTGATGGCGGGAGCCTTTTTTTTAAATAAATTTATAAAAAAGTTATATAAACAGGTATATATATAGTTGTATTTAAAGCGACTAATATGCCGCAAACCAAGCCGATTGTCAGTATTGAAAATGTTGTTGCGTCAGCAACGGTTAATCAGAGTGTTAATCT
This sequence comes from Thermoproteota archaeon, assembly GCA_030861105.1. GTDB lineage: Archaea > Thermoproteota > Nitrososphaeria > Nitrososphaerales > Nitrososphaeraceae > TH5893. Next base: position 20,296 of record JALZGI010000486.1, on the reverse strand, counting down.
TAACTTGATTACCCAGATTTTCCCAGACGTTGAATATCATCCTGACCAATTTCCTGGACTGGTTTTTAGGCTAAAGTCCCCGAAGACTGCGACTTTAATATTTAGCTCGGGCAAGATGGTCTGTACAGGAGCAAAGTCTGAGGATCAAGCAATTAAAGCGGTAAAAAATGTAGTTCAAAAATTAAAGAAAGGAGGAATTCCGATCGAACATGAACCCGTCATCGAAATCCAAAACATAGTGGCGTCCGCAAGCCTCGGAGGTAAAATACATCTAGAATTAGCAGCGCGTGTTCTCCCCCGCAGTATGTATGAACCTGAGCAGTTCCCTGGGTTAATACACCGAATGTTAGACCCAAAGACGGTTATCTTACTTTTTGCTAGTGGTAAATTGGTTTGCACGGGAGCTAAAAAAGAGAGCGAGGTATACAGGGCAGTTCATAATTTGCATACCCTCCTAGAAGAAAAGAATCTGATGATCTATGAGGGCTGAAAGATCCGCCCTCTCGGTGTATTTCTCAGGTGATCCTGCAGCTTTCCCGTTGACGGAGAAATTCCGCAGAATACTTGATCTATCGATAGATATACGACCACACGCCGTCCAAAACTGACAATGTCTTCCTGACTCTTGATCTAAGATATGCCTGAAATTTGGCTGCAGTATGGTACCACTGATGTTGCTTTGGATATTCGATATGAGAACCTGTACAGGGAAATAACCCCACAGTTTTTTTCCCTGGAGCAGGATCAGATCAACTATAGACTTCAAGATGCTCCGTTAAAGAATAACAATCTGATTATCGTGTTCTCGTATACATTGGCAACAAAGCGGGTACTTTCATCATTACTGGATATGGCAACCAATAAAGGAATAAACTGCAAAATCATGACCCCTGCCAAATTGCGGGACTTCTCCGATACGACAAAAGAAAAATGGATCGTTAATTCTCTAACCCCCACGGACCTGCATGGGCTGAAAGAGACAATGACTAGGTTCGATCAGACGATGTTCGTTACCCATTCGGCGTACGACCCGTTATTTGGTTTCGAAGGTGTGCCCTCACATTTGCTAAGAACCTTTATGAAAGATAAAATGAGTGAGGCGTTCTCTTCGAGAACCAGCGATGCACCTCTCCCCGGGATCTATACTGAGCCATATCGCCTTGCACTATCTCTATGTATGGATATTGACGCGGTTTCGCTAGAATTGCTAGGAGATTCAAAGCGAATATACGATATTTGTTATGGATCCATTGAGGATAGCTCAAAATATATATCGTCAAAACTCATTGAGAATGTCAATAGGGAGCATCAAGAGGTAAAGTCTGAGATAATAAGCCCTGGCGGGGAACCTATCTATCACTCAACGCTGGCAGATTCGCTCAATTCTCTTTGGAATTGCTTAGGTATGCTAGGCAGAAATGGCTCACCGGTCCTCTTATCTGAGTCTAAGAAAGGGCTGGGGTCCAAAGCGCTGCAAATGTTTGTCGAGAAGAAGCTCCCTGACTACTCATCAATCCAGGACGGTAAATACATAGACGGTCAGGAACAACTCATATTTTTAGAAACTGTGCGTGAAAAATTTAACCTTGGAATATTGTCTACTCTTCCCAACTATTATCTTGCGAGCAAACTTGGATTCGAAACATATGATGGCCTAAAGCAAGCACTAGCAAATCTTCTTTCGAGACACGGAAAGACTCATAAGGTCGCATTGGTATCGGATGCCCAATTTACTTTATCACTAACCGGTCCAGATTCAAAGGACGAAAGTTAAAAAATCGACAAGTTGCTCAAAACAATCTCAGAATTTTTCCTGGTATGTATTGACCTTGGTAGAAGTGTTATTAGAGCGGATAAGGTGTGTGAGTGTTATGAAGGGCATAAAACCGATCTCATACAAAGCAGTCGGAATTGATAGGACAACCATACAAGACTACCATACCAAAATTGCTCGCCTTGTAGAACGAACACATAGCTATCCCAGAAGGGCAAGAGTACATTCGATAATCGGACATTATGCCGGTCTAGTACATGTTGATAAAACTGTCCTCGCTCTACATTCAGATGGCGTAGGGACCAAAGTGCTTGTTTCCCAAATGTTGAACAAATTTGACACTGTTGGCATTGATTGCATTGCTATGAACGTTAACGATATTATATGTGTTGGAGCTGAACCAATAGCTTTTATTGATTATATAGCGCTAAAGTCCTCCAATAATTATATTGTTAGCGAACTGTTGAAGGGGCTAGTGAGAGGGGCCAGAATTGCAAATATTTCGATAGTTGGAGGAGAGACAGCTATTCTTCCTGATATTATCTCGGGTGCTGAAGAAGATACTGCTTACGATCTTGCTGGTACCGTCTTGGGTGTTGTAAGTAGAAGAAGGAGGATCATCCTTGGCCAGCAGATAAAGGAAGGAGACATTATCATGGGTGTAGAGAGTAGCGGGCTGCATTCTAATGGCTATTCGCTAGCAAGAAAAGTACTTCTTTCGAAGTACTCAATCAGAGACCGGCCAACTAACCTGTCTCAATCACTAGGCGAAGAAATGCTTGTGCCGACGAGGATATATGTTAAGCCGGTTAATGAACTTTTGGACAAGGGATCCTCTATACCAATTCATGGCCTGGCGCATATAACAGGAGGAGCATTTACGAAGCTTCTTCGTCTTAACGGAAAGATGCAGTACAACCTTAAAGACTTGCCGCCTCCCAGCGGCATCTTCAAGCAAATAGCAGTAGACGGGCCTGTGAGATTGAAGGAGATGTACAGAACCTTCAATATGGGTATTGGATTTTGTATTATAGCACCCAAAGAGTCAGTTGATCCGGTATGCAAGGTGTTCCGCAAACATCGAATGTCATGTAAGGAGATAGGAATAGTCGACAACGTTAAAGGAAGAGGCGAAGTGAGTGCATTACTGCAGGGGAGGCAGCAAGTACTTACCAATTAAGTATTATGTGCATTTTTTTGAAATACTTGCCAATGCCTACAAAAATTAATATTCGCACCGGAACATCTCTAGCAATTGTTGGAGCTCAATATGCAGAAAGATTCTTGCCAACGCGACTTTAGAGATCCTTCTTATGAAAGAGCTTGCTCTGAAATAGCACTGGGGCTGCAAAGACTTATCAACCCAAAACTTAAGGACATTTCGACTCTAACCAGGGAAAAATGCTCCAAGTATAGGCTTTCTTCGGTTCCAAGAAATGAGGACATACTGAAACACATCCGTCACGACAGTGAAATCATAAAAATGCTCAAGGTAAGGCCGGTAAAGACAGCATCGGGAGTGGCAGTTATCGCTGTAATGCCTAAGCCATACAACTGTCCGCAAGGAAGATGTATATATTGCCCAGGAGGGCTGAATGAAAGAGTCCCCCTAAGCTATACAGGTTCGGAGCCATGCACGAAATACGCTCAGCGCTTTGACTTTGACCCTTACATGCAAATACGATCTAAGATTGACCAGCTTTCCTCTAGAGGACATGGGTTAGATAAAGTTGAACTGGTAATTGTGGGCGGCACTTTTCCCTTCTTTCCGATTGAATATCAAAAGGAATTTGCTAAGCATTGTTTTGACGCCCTGAACAACTCGATTTCCAACAGTTTAGAGGAAGCAATGGAATTAAACGAGAATGCGGGAACTAGATGCGTTGGCTTCACAGTTGAGACCAAACCTGACTATTGCAAAGCACAACATGTTGATGTTATGTTACAGTTAGGCATAACGAGGGTTGAGATAGGGATACAGTCGTTACACGACGATACCTATAAGGCGGTCAACAGAGGGCATACCCTTCTTGACGTAAGAGACTCATTTCAAATTGCCCGCGACGCAGGATATAAGATAGTTGCTCACATGATGCCTGGGCTGCCCCACGCTAATCCACAACAGGATATCAAGGATTTTCATACGCTATTCGGCGATCCTTGTTTCAAACCGGATATGTTAAAGATCTATCCAACATTAGTTTTAAAAAATACAGGCCTCTTCAATCTGTACAAGAACGGGAGATATATTCCCTACTCTCGCGACGACTATATTAAAATACTGGTTGAGGTAAAGAAAAAAATTCCTCCCTGGGTTCGGATAATGCGTGTTCAACGAGAGATAGAGGATAAAGATATCGTCGCGGGGCCAAAGGAGGGAAACCTTAGGCAATTGGCTCTTCTGGAACTAAAAGAACAAGGACATAGGTGCCGTTGTATCAGATGCCGCGAAGCAGGACTGCAAAATCGAATACCACTTCAGGCAGATAACGTTCAGATGAGTAGAGTGGATTACACTGCATCAGGGGGGAAGGAAGTTTTTCTTTCTTTAGAAAGTTGCGATAACCTCTCCATCTTTGGGTTCTTAAGGCTTAGACAACCAGCCCTTCCGCATCGCCCCGAAATTAAAGGACAAACTTGCATTGAATCTGAAGGGTCTGCCATAATTAGGGAACTTCATGTGTATGGCGTATCCGTGAGTTTAGGACGCGCTCCCGGCGCTGACTCTTGTCAGCATAGAGGATATGGGATAAGACTAATGAGGGAAGCAGAGCAGATTGTAAAGGATGAATTTGGATTGCAAAGGCTATCCGTCATAAGTGCAGTTGGAACCAGAGAGTATTATAAGAGGCTAGGATACTCAAGAAATGGTCCCTATATGACTAAGGCACTGTGATGGTATTTGCCTAGCCCCGAGGTCGAAACCATTGGCAAAGGAACATGGCTTGACAAGATTGCTGACTCTCTGGCAAGTCGTGAGAAGCGCCTACGTCGATCAACAAAGCTACTGAAAGTTGAGAGCGGACTAGGTGCTTCAGGCGTTCCCCATATAGGGAGTATGGCGGATGCTGTCAGGGCGTACGGCATCTCGCTAGCTCTTCGTAATTTAGGCTATAGCTCAGAACTGGTAACCTATTCCGACGACATGGACGGACTGCGAAAAGTCCCAAGCGGTTTCCCCGCCTGGTTGAGTAAATATCTCGCCAAACCCGTATCAACCATTCCTGATCCCGTGGGAGATTGCCACCGGTCATTTGCTGATCACATGACAGACTCTCTTTTGCAGGGACTTCAAAGTTTAGGAATTCCCTATCGCTTTCAGAGCGCAACCGATGCTTATCAAAAGGGAGCATTCATCAAGCAAATCGATACAATATTAGGGGAAAGCACGTTGCTTGGTCGCAAAATAGCAAGACTTGTGGGACAGGAAAAATTTCTTGAAGTACTTCCCTATTTTCCAATCTGCAAATCTTGTGGCCGGTTGTACGTCGCAAGAGCAGAAAAGTATTATGCTGAGGAGAAACAAGTCTCATATTCTTGCATTGGCTCTAAAGTAGGAGATACCTTTATCCAGGGCTGTGGGCATAAAGGCGAATCAGATATCTGGAAAGGTGAGGGAAAGCTTGCCTGGAAGGTAGAATTTGCTGCCAGGTGGGCCGCTTTTGACATTAGATTTGAAGCTTACGGCAAAGACATAATGGATTCTGTGCGAGTAAATGATTGGGTTTGTGACGAGATACTCGACTATCCTCATCCAATGCACGTAAAATATGAGCTTTTTCTTGATCGCGAAGGAAAGAAAATAAGCAAATCCTCTGGAAATGTGATCACCCCCCAGCAATGGCTGAGATATGGAACCCCAGAATCTCTTATACTGTTATTCCTCAAGAGAATCATTGGAACACGATCAATTGGCTTAGAAGACATACCCACTTTGATGAACGAGTACGACCTTTACGAAGACGTTTATTTTGGCAAAGTTCTAGAGGAAAATAAGGCCAAACTTGCAAAGTTAAAGGGCATCTACGAGTATGTCAACCACCTACGGCCTCCACCATACCCTGACATTCATATTCCGTTTGGCCTTCTAGTCCAGTACGGATTGTTATTCCCAGTGGAAGAAAGGGTCGAAAAAGTTTACCAGCGTCTTGCAAAATACAATTTGGCAAAAGAGAGGACCGAGGGCGTAATCAGGAGAATTAGTTTAGCCTCTAAATGGATTGAAGACAAAATGGCTGAGGAGCCCAGGCGTTCTGGTGTCCAACTTGCTCCGAAGGAAAGTCGAGCCATAGCCCAACTAGCCAATGCTCTGCGTTCGTACGTGGGGCTAGAAGATCGTCCAGACATACCGAAAATTCTACAATCTAAAATTTTTGAAACCGCAAGGAACAATGATATTTTGCCAAAGGATTTCTTTAGATTATTATATAGAATCTTATTGAATAAGGACCGAGGGCCAAAACTGGGAAACTATATCGTAGATCTAGGCGTTGAACGGGTGTACTTAACCCTAATTGACCAGTTAAAGCCCTCTTAGCGATTCAACTTTGTAATGACAGTTTATCTTTGTTACATTGCTCATGAGAGTCATAATATTTTCACATGAATCAGATGTCGATGGGCTTTTTTCCGCGGCGATCGGTCTAATAAGGTATCCCCAGGCTAGAACTGTATTCCTTGGCAATGGAAAGGAGGCATTTCAGACCATCTCTCATTTCATAGATAGGTTTGTCTACTCACCGTCGGCTCTAACTGGCGGCCTGATCATGATTTGTGATCTATCACTAAGTGAAGACACTACCTCCATAAACTTGTGTAAAAGTTCCTTTTCAAAAGCAAAAGATGCTGGCTACGAGATAGCTTGGCTTGATCATCATCCTTGGTCTATCGCATCGAAGGTTTTGGTTCAGTCTTATGCTGACCTGGAGCTTGATGCAACCCTAACAAAGTGCGCTTCGGAGCTTGTGTGCGAAAAATTCTTGTCGGGGAACGAATTGGCACTTACTCTCGCTAAGATGGCTCATTCGATGGATTTCTTCAAAGAAGACCTATATCTCACGCCGATATCAGAGCTTATAGTATACTACCATACTCATGTTTCCCGTTATGAGAAACTTTCTGCCCTGGCAGCTAAGGTTTCAAGAGGCATTTTGTGGGATTTGGAAATGCAAAAAGACTATATGCTCTATAGCCAGTTGAGAGACGAGGCAAAAAAAGAGTCCTACCGGACCCTCGAAATTAGAAATTTTGGCGGTAAATTTAAAGCGGCAATCGTCAAATCCTCACCATACATACAAAATAGTTTGTTTGCCCACGAAATCCTTGACAAAACTAGGTCTGATATAGCAATACTTTACGGTCCTGGCAACAAGGTCAGCATACGCCGAAACAACGATCAGATCTCTTGCAGGCAGATCGCCTTAAACTTCGCTGAAGGAGGCGGGCACGATTTTGCCGCTGGGGCCAAATTCAAGAGTGCTGCGGGTGATCACGAACAAATTATGAAGGAATTCGAGGATGCATTGTCAAATGCACTGCACGACGCCGGTCCTAGTTAGTAGCTTATTAGCCAACTGTTCTTTTTCGTATCCTGTCTTTAATCTTACATTCTCAACAGCTTTGTTAAACCAAGCATAAGATAGCCTATTATAAGTAATTAGAAGGCTAATCATATTAATTACAAAAATGGTAGGAATAATAGGACAAAAGATATCTCATTGTAACATTTTAAGTGATATCCTGGATTGCGCCTCCATTGTCAGAAGAGGCGGAGTAATTATCTTTCCGACAGACACAGTCTATGGAATAGGCTGCGACCCCTTTAACGATGTAGCTGTTAGACGCATTTTTGATATCAAAGGTAGAGAAAGAAACAAACCCCTTCCAATCCTTGCGGCTACAATTGAGAGTGTGAGAAACATAGTGAAGTTGGATTTAATTGCAAACACTCTAGCAAGAAAGTACTGGCCAGGAAGACTTACTATTGTATGCCCTCAACAAGACAATAGAATCTCCTCTCTTGTTTCGGCAAACACTGGAAAAATAGCCATCAGAATTCCGGGGAACACATGTGCACTTGAATTACTCAGAAAATGTATTTATCTCATTGGAACAAGCGCTAACAGGTCCGGTGAGGAGCCAGTGAGAGATATCAGTCAAATAAAACCGTCCCCATTACCGGGGGTCGACGCAATTCTTAGCGGAGGGTATATAGCCTACAGTAAGGAGTCAACCATAATTGATGTGTCCAAACAGGGGCACCCAGATATCCTCAGAAGTGGTGCGATCGCATCCGACGAGATCTTTAATACACTCTACAGTGAAGGGCTAATTGATAAAACCTTTTAACTTTATAGCAACGACTTCTAGATTCAGAGAATTCCATGCAGAACAAGAATTAGGCGAAATACTTAGTATAGTAGGCGACCAGTTTGCAGAAGTTCATCCAACGACGGTCAGCGGATTGCTTATTGGTAAGACGCAACTCGATCCTGTCTCGCTCCCAACATTGTTTAGCGCTCTTCTAAAAAATGAACCCTGGAGATTCCGTTACCTCTTGAGAATGGTACCAATTGAGAAGGTAGTAGATATGGACCTAAATACAATCCACGAGTGTGTCAGAGATCTTTCATTGAAAATAGGTGCCGAGCAGACCTTTAGAGTTACAATTGAAAAACGGCACAATTCCCTTAGATCAGAGCAAGTAATTCGCGCAATCGCTTCAAAAATTTCGCGAAGAGTTAAGTTATCCGACCCCGATTGGATAGTACTGGTCGAGATCATTCAAAATGTTGCGGGATTATCGGTCATCAGACCCTATCATATATTCCGCACAGTATTAGAAATGCGAAAACTTGGGGACAACTTTACTTGATGACAAGGGCCGAGCGCTCTATAAGATAACGAGTAATAAAATTGTCATCACCCTCTATCAAATGTCTACTGATGTTCCCATCTAATAGATGAAAAAGATGTTCTCTTCTCCCCTCACTAGGAGTCAAGACCGAATTGTCGACCTTCGGGAGCTCCCTCATGATCCGATTTCTGGTTCTATCCAACTTCTTTTTGTCAGTTGAATATAAGATAATGATTGCAGGATTAAACCTTTTCAATCCAGAGCGACTTAATGCTGAATTAATCTGGTTTGTGAATGAAAGCCGAAGTAAAAGATCAATTTCCGGTTTTTGAGATAATGCTAAACCCCTGCTTTGGCACTCCAGGTTAATTTTCAACACGCCCAGCAAGTGGGCAGGACCATAAACAGAATTGGCGTTAACCAAGTGAAATGTAACATCTGGCTTGGATAGGTTCTGCACTATGCCTATAAACTCAACTTCTGGCACGTCAATAGTTCTAACCCCGATGAAATATACGATATTGTCTTTTAGCTTGTACGCTCCGTAGGAATTCCGTTTTGAATTATCGTTGCCCAATTGTTAATATTATAGACTCAAAAAAAGTTTTCAGACAAGTGAACAGATGCTCACCACGAAGCGCCGAACACTGATTGTCTCCGCCCTACCATAACACCGGTGGTTCCATCGCTATCCGCCGTGGACGACGGGAACTATTGTTACTAAGTCTCCATCTTGCAGAAGCTTTTCATCAGCATTCAGAACGGATGAATCGACCCCGTTAACGGCCATCAATAAATTATCTTGCCTCAGGTCTACCCCGGCGTTTGATGCCGACCTATTCACAAACGAGATTATATCGTTTATCGAGGCAGGATACTTATCATATTCCAAAGAAGAACACCCAGTACGCTTCTTGAAGTTTCCAAGAAAATGTATCGATATCACAATGACTGACCCTAGTTGGAAAAGAGGCAGAGATACGGCTTGATATTACGATTCCCCCGTTTCGTCGACGTCTTCGCTTTGATATTCTGAAGCATCTTTCTCTATGGTTGTGGCCTCAGATTCTCTTTGAGCTGAATTTTTTCTAAGATAGGAAGTAATATAACCTGCTATCGTATTTCGGAGCACTTTAGATCTGACCGTTGCGAGCTCATTGATCAATCTCTTATTTTGTTCGAAGTCTGGCACAAACTTATCTGGATACTTGGTGAGAAGCTCTGTCGATATTTTTCGGACGCGATCCATAGGCTGACCTCGCGACAAGGCTATTTTATTCTTTATCCGTGTCACAATTTGCGCTTTATAAAGTGGGACCAATTCAAACTAAGCATCTCCACGATTTCGTCGTAGGGCATTAGAAGTACTTCACTTACAGATTTCGCTACACTTACTAAAAAGGAGCTGGGAAGAGCAGGATAATTACCAAAACAATGGGAGTATCTGTTTGGTCCGTCAGTCTCTATCAAAATGCTACCCTGGTGGGTATTTCTAACCATCGCCTTCTTATCCTCAGAATATAAAAGAGCGGGACCGTACGAAACGTAGTAACCCCTGTCCATGCAAGCATTTAGCTGCCTCTTATTACCCGAAAACCAGTGCATAAGAACCGCGTCTATATTATAGGAACTTATATCTTGTAGTATTTCATCAAGAGACTTCCTCGAATGGACTGAGATCGGCTTTCTGTACTTCTCCGCAAGACGCAGCATGCATTCGAACACCTCTTTTTGCTTGTGATAGGAAGAGAATCCGTTCTCCGTATAGCTTCTATCTAGTCCGATTTCTCCTATGCCATCAACGGATTGAATGTGGGTCGATAATATCTGCTCAAATGCAACCACGTCCTCGTGATCTGCACTTCGCGGGTGAATACCAATGAACGTATATACCGTGTTATGGAGCTCTGGATCTACAAGAAGATCGAGACTCGCTAGTGACGTTTGATTATCCACGGATACTGAACATGCCCTGAATTTCATTGCTTTGAGAGTCGTAATAACTGAGTAAATGTATGGTGAGAACTCTGCATCTGTGAGATGAACGTGAGCATCAACAAGAGTCACAATTTCTGTTCTGGACTGGAGCGGGATTTTAACATATTCATATGCGACGAGAAGAATCATGTTCTGTCTCAGGCAGCAGGATGCTAATTATCACCGGAGATTTTGTTGATGCGCAAGTGTAGTTGGGAGACATATATTTGTCTCAGAACAAAAAACCATCACGAGTGGATTACAGCGGCAATAGCCGCGGTCAAGAAATGTTTAACATACACTTGATAATATTGTCCTCTATGTCAGCAAATACGGAACTGGGGCTTGCGGCTATGTTCAGATTTATAAAGAAATCGGGGGCAGAAAGAGTTAGTGACGATGCCGCTGGCGAACTTAGGGAGATTCTGGAAGATGTCGCAACAAGGATCTCCTCTCAGGCACTGGACCTCTCATTGCATGCTGGTAGAAAGACGATAAAGGCTGAGGATATCCGTCTTGCGGCCAAGAATATTTTGAAATTCTAAATGCGGGACTCCGATAACTAAGTCACCATTAGCAAGCCTTTTTATCTCCTCCTACGTCCTACCCTGACTAAGGATGAAAATTTTCGAGGGGTCATATGTTCTGCTTTTTCATACTCCGAGGAAAAAATGGCTTGTTAAAGCGGAGCATGAAAAGAAAATGCATACTCATTTGGGCATTATTGATATGTCAGAGATCATTGGAATGGAATATGGCTCTATGACAAGATCAACCGAAGGAAAGACGATTTATCTAATTCAGCCAACGCCGTATGATTTTATTATGAAGTCTGAAAGAAGGACTCAGATCATTTATCCTAAGGATTTAGGTTTTATTATCGCTCGAACCGGAATTAGGAATGGGTCAGTAATCCTAGAAATCGGAACAGGTAGTGGCGCCCTTACAACATTTTTGGCAGGTATCATTAAGCCTAATGGACATGTATATAGTTTCGATGTAAACATCGACTTTATGACCATAGCTCGGCGTAACCTCCAGAAGGCTGGGGTTCTCGACTTTGTAACATTGCAACAACATGACCCCCGCTCGGGTCTAGATCTCAAGGATGCTGATGTTGTTATCGTTGATCTTGGCGATCCATGGAGCGTCATTCCACAAGCATATAGATCCGTCAAAAATAGCGGATCTTTTGTGGCAGTTTGTCCAACTTATAATCAACTGGAAAAAACTGCGACTGAACTTACAAGAAACAATTTTGTTGATGTTGAATCGGTTGAAATATTCTCAAGGACATTGGAAGCAAGGGAGGGAATGACTAGGCCTTCGAATAGGATGGTCGCTCATACAACATTTCTGGTATTTGCAAGAAAGGTTATCGGTTAGTCACTGAAAACTAAAAGAATAGAACTATCAGACCGGGTACGTAAGATGGCTAAGCATTCCATGCAGCTCTGGCCTCCAAGAGGTGAGTATTCTTGTTGTATCGGGAATAAACGTAAGAATTCTCCCTTCCGCTGCGGTAGTGGATTATATCTGAAGTAGAAATACGTAATGATTCAAAAGGCAAGATACAAGAGCGAGACTCAGCGTAATTACACCCCTAGGATCTGCTTTAACAGCGATCTGTAGTCTACACTTTCCTTTTTGCTTCCAGGCGACGGAAGCTCAAAAATCAATGGTATTGGACGCTTTGCTCTTATTTCTGTTAGCTGGTAACGTATCTCCCTACCTATATCATCACTTAGGAGGACAAGACCAACATTCTCCGAAGCGCCTATGTTATTTATCTGGGAAAGAGCATCATAGGGCGAATCAGCAATTATACCATGAACCCCTGCCAGACGTAGGCTCGTAACGAAGACCCTGCTTCCTATAGCGACTAATCGCATCAGATAACTGCTCATTTAGGCTTTCTTTTAATTCTTTTGGCCAACAACCTTAGCAAAGAGCGATATACATGTGCATTCCAAATGACACGAAATAGACGAGCCAAATTTTCCAATTCTGGTAACAGAACAATGGGCTATACACTGCAATATTAGATTAAACTTGTTCAGAACTGCGGGAGAGGTTCAGAAGACTTTTTATCATATTTGACAGGTAATACTTCGTAACAGTGATTAGCAGAAGAGCCTTACTTGTTTTATTTGGAATTGCTTTAATTGTCGGAATATTCGGCTTAGTAGTCGCTTTGGTTTATTTTTCCTTTCAGTTTATGATCTATTCTGCAGTTAACCTAGGTCTCGCAGGTTTCTTTGCGTACAAGATTTACCGACATCCGAAGAGGACGCCTCAGAAAGGTATGTAACTTACACGATATTGTTTATGTTTACGAAACGACGTACGGTAGACAGATTCAGAATCTGTTTATGGCAGCATCAAGATAAACATCGCCACAGCCCCCAAGCTTGCAAACAACACAATAGTGGCCTTCCATAAGCTTGAAATTGACTCGTCGCTGATGTCCCATATGCCACCTCCGGCTGAATGCCTGGAATAGTTTCGCTTAATCCTTCTGTAACTATAAATCTGCTGGAAGTCAGCAGGTGCTGTCCACTTGTGTTGAGATTCGAACGTGCGAGCACCTGCGAAATTTGCAGAATCATAATCTCTTCGGGCGCTATCATCGGACAGAACTTCGTAGGCTTCTACCAGCTCCATGAATATTTGCTTTGACTCCTCCGAATTTTTATTTTTGTCTGGATGATACCTCAGTGCCAAGTTTCGAAATGAATGTTTTATTTCAGACGGACTGGCATTGGTACTAACATTGAGGACCTCGTAGTAGTTCCTCATGTCATACCATTTAATCACCAGATAATTAAAAATTATGGCTGGGGGCTTGGTAGGGCGATGCTAAGATTCTGTGCTCCTATTATAATTATACGTAGTCCTTGAAATAAGACAAAAGGTATCAATAGGTGCGAAAAATTCCTGATTGTCTACTCATTGAGAACCCATTGCCATCCATGGGGACTAATGTTCCTGAGGGAATCTCTGAGTTGGGGCGGTACGATACTTGTGCCTGTCTCTGCGTGGCGGGGGGAAAATGATGCCACGGGAGCGGCCAATATCAAAGACGAGATGCTGCTGTTCAGAGTTGGGATTAGAAAATTTTGTCATATAATTACTATTTAGAGACACAAGGTGTACTATAGTATGTTGTGGACATTCGTGAACAGATAGCTCAGAGTTTAACACAGAACATTATGCATTACACAATCTATACCAGATAGGAAAGCAGTCCTATCTACGGTGTGGCGTGCCTAGGAATATACTAATAGGTCACGCCTTAGGCTTACTTCTCTTACGTCTTTCACTTTTCGCGTATTTTTTGCTGCCTGATCTCTGTGCACTATATGAATGAGTTTTTACGCCCTTACGATGAGCCATCTCATAACAAACCAAATTAGCAAATATATCTCTATTTGAAGAAGGTGTTCCCGATATAAAAATAAAAATAAAACAAATAATCGGAGTTGCATGACTGAAATTTAAGAAGTATAAATGTGGACTTGTGCTGTTCATTTGCTATGCTGGCTGGATTTGCAGTTGGCTTTATGAAGGTAAAGGTTGATTGGAGGGATGTTGTTCGGTAAAGGTAACCTGGGGATGCTGCTCTGTCGTTCGGCTGGGAGAGAAGATAGGCTCTTTCGTAACATCTGTAGTGGAAATATCAGGAGGATATTCATGATGGCTTTAGAATCAAATCGCTTGCTCTATTCTACTTGCAGGTCTTCCTGCATCAGCCAAGACTCTCTTCACTTGTTAATGAAGCTAAAAGATTCCCATTTCATTGACTGCAGTAGTGCTTCAAAATCAGGGATAGTTGATTATATTTTTAAGAACAAACCAAAGTATCTTCCTTTATATGAGCTTGACAATTATCAAGAAACAAATTGGAATAGTCTCTGTAACTAAGTGTGGTAGGATTAGAAGGATGAGACTTTGACGTCTATCCTCGTTACAAGCGATAATGTTGGAAGAATAATCGAGCTGTTGCAGCCTAGGTTCTTTATAGTAAAGATGCAAGCCTATTCAGATGAACAGTTCCGCGAAATCGCAGTTGGGTTTCTTACCCCAAATCAGTGTATGTAAAAGAAGAAACAGCCAAGACTTTAGCAGATGCAGTTTGGCTATACTACTTTGAATAGTTCAGCATATTTGACATTTTGGGTGTTATCCTTTCCGACTATGCCACCAGGGGCAAATATCCCATTGCAAATAATAATGTTGCTGCACTAGTGTTGGAAGCTATGACATGTGCTACCATGTCAGGAAATAGCTCGAGCAAGAGGAGAGAGAAAACGGAAAGACTGAAGTCCTATCTTCTTTAATTTTTAAGCCTGAACGAAGAAAAGCTTAAGCAGAAGGATAAGGAAGAGTTGGGGAACTGGTGGAACGAGTTGCGGCGAGAGGGTCACTGCTTGTTTCTAAGCCACGAACCTTTTAGACCTGTCCGACCCGGCTCAGTTTGCATGCGGGCGTAGAAGGCTTCATACTGATATAGGTGCCAAATAATAGGTTCCTGAAAGGTTTACACATGATTAAGCTTTAAAAGTTTCGAAGCCGATGAAATCCGGACAGACATTCGTTCTTCTCTACCGTCACCTTGTCCGATCAGTCTTAGGACTCTTGTGCGAGGACGATATCTCGGCATTGGTAGACAGCATATTTTTCGCAAGTATAGATGCAGTAACCATATTATCAACAGCATTCTTTACCAGCTTTGAATACACTTCATCCATAGCCCTTTGAGTTGACAGAAGTTGAGCCTCTTGGATGAAGGTAGTTCGGGGCGAGGCTCCCACAATGACTCCAGCGACTTGATTATTTGTCTCTGGTTCTCCAGATATTCCTGAGCGATTTCCCATACGCTCCATAACGCAGTTCCTTCAAGCGATTCCGAAGAATATCTTTACAGATTTGCTTCTGCATCAGATATGGCTTTATTTACATCTTCACTCGCCTGTTCCATAATACTATCAGTGGAAACCTCCGGTAAACTGTCCCGTTCTGAAAGATTGACTAGTTCTTGCATATCATCTTTTGACAAACCTATCATTTCACCTTCTCTCGTTAGGTCTCTGGCTTAACCTAAGTCGGCTTTGGTCAAAAACTCGAACCAGACCTGGATTTTTTTTTAGCTGTCTAGAATATTCTGACGTGCATATCGTCATGTTTAGCGTGCTTCTTAACAGATGGCAACTCGAACTATTCTAGTACACTTTCCTCCAATTTATCTATTAGTTGGCTCATTTTTCTAGATACTGGTACTAGTTCTTGCATAAGTCCCTGGTTTGTCTTGTCCGCCTTTATCTGCTCGGAAATCTCCGCAAGCCGGACAATATACGCCAGTGCCAAAATCCTGTGGACTCGAAGTTTCTTTACATATGTCCTGTCGTCAGACCCTTTCTCCATTTCTATGCATAAGAGATATTGATACTCATCAAGGAGTTTTGCGTGATTTGTCGCATCAGATATTTCTTGAACTTGCTTTGTGAGCTCATTTAGGTTAATCACTATGGTATCGGCCGACCCTGCCCCAGCCGAAATCCTCCACTAGGTGCCTTGATATTTAATTAACTTATAACAGGGATTCTTCCTCGAGAGAGCCTTCAGTATGTCTATTAGCTTGGCCATATTATACTCATCCGGTCTTTGATAATCGAGACATTCAACCTAGTTCTTATCTAAAAAACCTTAGCTTTTTCGTTCCTTGTACAAGTGACTCTCAGTCGTCAATGGAATTTTTCGGCTTGAGATTCTTAGTATGTTTCTAAGGTCGTTATACCAAATAATCAATGTTACACAAGTAGCCTTTGTATTGACTCATACTCTTGGTTTTCTAATCCGGTTACTCAAAGACTGTTGCTGTAGCAGGATTGAAGAGACCCATTCTATTTTGCAAAGTGTTAACATGTAAAGAACCGCAACCCGGACATTCCTCCATGGGACGGTCTTTCAGCAAGTCAAAAGAAGAGGTTTCTTTCAATACCCTCCCACAGGTTGAGCAAAAATACTGCAGGAGAGGTCCAATCCTCATCTGTGGAACGATAACGGTACGGTACGATACCTAATAAGCATTCTAGCAAGTAAAGCTCTAGGAAGCAAGCTCTACTATAACCGCTCTACCTGAAAAATGGACATAGCTTTGGTCTCCAAGTGGATATAAAGTGTCAAAACCATTTCACTAACGAGAAAAAAAGCTCACAGTGAGATGGATAGCGGCAATGGCTGCTCACACTATATGGAAAGGGAGTATATCGTTTGGTTTAGTGAATATTCCGATTCAGGTTTTTTCTGCTACCCAAAGAGAGGACTACGCGTCGTTCAATCAACTATGCGATAAGGGTCATAAAATCAAATACAAGAAGTGGTGTCCTGTAGAGGAAAGAGAAGTACAATGGTCTGAAATCAAAAAAGGATATGAGATTACAAATAACGACTAGGTGGTAATCGAGAAGGATGACCTTGACAAGATTAAGCTTAAAACAAACAATACGATGGAAGTCAAGGAGTTTATAGAATCAGAAGAGTTTGATCCTATCTTTATTGAAAAGAACTATTATGTTGGACCAGACCCGGGAAAGAAGAAGACTGAAGCAGCAACTAAAGCTTATTCACTCTTAGTTAAAATACTACATGAAACTGGAAAAATAGCAATCGGCAGAGTAGTATTAAGGGAAAGGGAACAGTTAGTTGCATTAAGAGCATACCAGAGAGGTCTTGTCATGCATCAGCTAAAGTATCTGGATGAAATAAGACCAATGGATGAAATCGGCAATCTAGACAGCCTGCAGAAACTGGATTCAAAAGAGCTAGAACTGGCAAAAGCATTGGTAGAAAATCTCACTTCAGAAAAGTTTGACCCAGGCCAGTATTCCGATACCTATGCAAAGGAGCTTGAGAAGCTAATAGAGGCAAAATCTAAAGGTCAAAAACCTATTGTTAAGGAAATAGAGGAAACGCCCGAAGAAACAACAGATATTATAGAGGCTTTGAAAGCTAGTCTTAAAGTGAAAGGAAAGGCTTCGACAACAGCTAAAGCCAAAGGAAAGATGGGTATGGCAGTAAGCAAATAGGATGGAATCGGCTACCTCTATGTATACAAGAGAAGAGCAACAAAGACTACTAACGCCGCATGAATACACCAGAGAACTATCCGTGAGACATCAGCAGGACTGTGTTTCCTGTGGACATAGAACTGAGTTTACATGTATAAAATGTGAATATTGTTACAGCTGCCATTGGAAAAGAGAGCAGATTGAAGAGATTGAGCTAAGAGATAATCTTAAGGATTTCTATTTATCATCGTCAAAAGGCAAGCAAAAACCGAAGAACCAGAAAGAAGACAAGGTAAAGAACCGAGAGTCGGTGAAATGGGGAGCTCTGGACGTGCTAGGTCAGCTTAATGAACCAATATGCAGTTACTATGGGTGTCATCACAAGTTTTCACTTCATGGTTCTAGAAGGTGTAGATGTAAGCATCCGACGAATAAGACTCTGGGAATTGAGGTGAGGTATTTATAAAAGATACTCCCACCCTATGTTCCGGTTGCCTTTGGCAGTCTATCTCATTTGTATACTACTTCCACGTGCTGCTACTGTTTCATTGTTAGATTACCCATATTCTTCTTATATGATTCGAAACGAAGAAACTTGTATTACCTTAATATGATTTCAAGTGCAGATATTGTTGTTCGAACACTGGAAATAAAGGAGATAACAATGTCAACACCAGCACTCAAGTCAACATTACTACCCATAGATGAATGTGAAGAGTGGATATGGGATGTGCTAGATTCTACTAAAGATTCTGGTTTTGAATATGTAGTGGATGCTGATAAGGAGTTTCTAATCTTCAACACAAATGATTTTCATGCGGATACAGGAGCATTGTACAAAATAAGAAAGATTACAGGTATGAGATTAGTCCAGATTAGTGCTAATGATGGTTATACTCAGTTATGGTTTTATAGACAAAATCATCACATTGCCGAAAACAAGCAGTAAGGTAATATAGGTAATATAGGTAATATAGACTGGTCCGTCTAGGTATAGAATCTTCTTATAATGCATTTGTTTTCTTAAAATAATGGCCGTGTGCCAATCGGGATTTCATGACCCGAAACTACAAAAAAGTCTTGTGAAGGTCCCCCTTGAGGGAGGCCAAAGGGTGGTCATATGCGACTTCTGTCTGTCCAGGATAATGGAGGCTCAACAGTGGGGAGGAGACTTGACGATGACTATTTTATATCAATGGGCTAAGGACTGTGGTAATATCCCACAGCTACCAAAATCTTTAAGTCTGAATTGTATGAGTAGATGTCATATAGTTCAACTTGTAAATCAGGACCTTCTCGACGTACGAACCACCAACATACATTTTCCCAAAGTACTTATGGATCCAGGTGAAAAAGAAAGATTTGTACGATTATTACAACAAGATAATACTATACAGAGTATTTTGGATGATACAAATAGTGATATTGAGAGAATGAATATTGCCCTGAGACTATGGACTGGTTGTCTCTGCGTGACAAAGGAGTGCAGACTTTCATCAGCCGCTGAGCACAACCCAGAGGGTACGATTAAAAGAGAAACACCTTACACGTCTGTAATGCGTGCTGAAAGTTTTGAGAAAATAATGCGCACCGTTTATGAAGATCCAGTTTATGAGGCGGGGGTGGAGGTAGCTCCAGTCTGGGAGTTAATAGTAAATGCAGAACCTAATAAGAAAATGTATCTCGATGGGATACCGAACTTAACCTACTCGCCCGTTACAAAACACGTTAAGGATAGAAATAAGATCATAATATCAGCCGATGATATAGAGAAGAAGGACTTGTACATGTGGAAAGCTAGTTAACTTCTTTGAAGTCATGAATGAGAGGCAAAATAAAGTATCTGGTATGGAGGTCAATCAGAAAGATATGTATAGACTGAGATAACATCCAGATTTTTGGTATATGAACTCAATATTCTGTATGATCTACTTTTTCATTAATAACAAAATCCTCTTGCACTACTAAACTTTAAAGAGCACAATCATGTTAGCTCCTGCGAAAATGGTTGTAATGGTTAGTTGTAAGAACTGCGGCAAAGAGTTTAGCCTGAGAGCTGTTAGGATAGATAGCGAAGAAAGCCTCAGAACCAATACCTTTTCAAACGTAAATGAGGTATGTCCACATTGCGGCCAAATGAATACGTATAATGATAAAAGCATGATTTGGAGAAAAGACTAGCTTTGTCTACCTCCAACCTCAAGGTGGTTCCATCTACATCCCTCTGTTGCTGAAGTTACCTATACACTAACTGCCGTCCTATATAGTAGATAAACCATAGCTCAGGTGGAAGGGATTTCGACTTCCTCAAACCTAAGTGATAGTTTATACCATCTATTATTGTGTTTGAATACATGTGAAGATCCTTTGTTGCATTTCATAGCTGGTCTAAATCCATCAGTTAGATCAGCTAATCGAGTTCGAAGTTTTTCTACTTGATACTCTGCTATTAGCAGGTTCCCTGCTATGTTTTCGAGTTCTTGATCTCTTTCTTCAACTTGTTCTGATTGTTTCCCTTTATCTCTAGTCTGCATTCTCGATATAGAGTCTGGTTCCTATTCTGTAATGAACTTCTCCAATAAAGTGGGCTGTATCAGTGACAGGTGATATAAGGTTTGC
>JALZGI010000476.1 GCA_030861105.1 Thermoproteota archaeon | reverse complement strand
TTACTGGGTAGCACCTATTATTGGAGGATTGATTGCAGCCGGACTGTATAAAGGATTGCATAAAGACACAGAGCAAGCATCAGCCGAGGTTGAGCAGACAAAAGAAGAGAAGTAGAGACAGATTATCAAAAATGTAGCGAGAACTACGTCTTAGTATCATGGAAACTATCATGATATGTTCTGCAAAAGGAAATCACCAACTGCTCCTAGTTTTCTGCGGTTTTACTTGATATGATGATATGGCAAGGGAGGCTATATCCCTACACAATATAGATTGTGTATTTGGAAACTCTCCCAATAGATTGAGATGTTAAAAATGTTAGATATAACAAAACAACTTGCCAAACTTGCTAGGTAAAATAGCCTTCTTTCAGCCTATCATTGAAGAAGGGACAAAACAGAACATGGTTGGATTGTGCTGCATTAATCTCTCCGACCTCTATAATATTCAACAAGCATTAACATCCACTTTACATATTCTTCGTCTTCTATTGCTTTTTTCATACGTGTGCTATATTCTGACTGGCCTCTCTTAACGTACCGATCATACTCTTTTTCTGTCAGTTTCATCGTGATTTCTTTTATGGTATCGTGATTTTCTGAAGTGAGTTAGATTTTCCACTAGGGTCTTTCCCAGCTCTAGCTCCCTAGAATCAACTTTCTGCAGGCTGTCTAGGTTGCCGACTTCATCCATTGGTCTTATTTCATCTAAGTAGTTTCGGCCGGTGAATGATAAGACCTCTTTGATATGCTCTCAACACAACCAAGTGCTTCCTTTCTCTTAACACTACTTTTCCTATTGCTACTTTATTAGTCTCGTTAAGTATCTTGACATATTGCTTTAGCAGCCATTGCCGCAGTCCATCTCCTCTATGAGCTTTTTTTCCTGATAGTGAAGTGGTTTTGACACTTTATATCAACTAGTAGACAAAAGCTATGTTTATTTTCTGATGGAGCTATTCTAGCAGAGCTATCTCCTACAGTTCACAATGTACATCATCTTTTTTACCAACTATAGTAACACATTATTCTAGCATACACGCTTAGCCATTGGTAGTGAACTATATGGGGCTTATTTATGGGATTTTCTAAGAAATACAAAAATGCTTAATAGGATCGATTCAGTGTCAGCAAACGCTAATGATACACACTAAACATGGGATTTTCATGATTCTACCATTAATCTGATAGCCATAGGATGCTTTATGACACAACAACAAGATAAGAAAACGGAAACATCGACATCGCTGCTAGCTTAGCCGATTGGCGTGGTTGCGATTCCGGATGTCCGGTAGCCAAAATCTACTTCCTTCCTAATATTTTGGTCAAATAAGCATTCTTAGTTGGTGGTATTATTCGACGATAATGTGGTCGATCTTTTTATGTAGGTTCTTGTGGCTTGCCTAGTTCTTTGGATATCCATAACAACGTGGAGAGAGTGTACACCGGAACAAGATCACCAACAAACGGAATGAACTCTATCATGTTAATTGCAGTCGACATTTTACTTCTAGTTATTGAATAAAGCATGCTGGTGACTATGGAGTCGAATATATCTCCTACTATCGGAGCACTAAAGAGTGGAGCCATGAAATAATCTAATGTATCCGCAACAATAGAGAGCCCCAGGGCAGCAGCAGCACGTCTTCCGAATGATTGATCCGATTTTAGAATTTGCATATCAATTATATGATGATATATAATATATGGATATCACTAGCGACTTCTTATAATAATCCAATATGCACCAGAGAATTCGTTTTTTAGAATGCATTAAGACTCCAGATCCGTCTGTTCATTAAATGTGGAGTGCGATCACATACTCAAGATGAGGACTATCCTATAGAGAAAAGGCATACTGTGATGACGGTTGGAGAGCGGTTAACAAGGCCGAGACAAAACTAAAGGACTAAATTCCTGTTCTCTTCCTCATCTTCTCTGCCAATTAGATCTATACGAGGAAGACGTTAAACTTATGCACAAAAGTGCCTGATTTCTTGTTATTTAATTATCTAACTTTAAGATTGCACAAATTTATATTATGACCTAATTGCATGCAACAATAGACTGCGATGGGTTCTAAAGGCGTACAAAATTCAAATATGACTTATCCTCTCCCTACTATAGAAGATATATTTAAGGCAAGAGATTCGCTAAAGGGAACCTCCGTCAGAAAGACACCTTTGCAGGCATCGGATACATTTTCTAAACTCTCGGGGACGAATCTCTTCTTAAAAATTGAGTCTCTGCAAAGAACAGGTTCATTCAAAGTGCGCGGAGCATTCGTAAAATTAAATACATTGTCAGAAGAACAATGCAGATATGGTGTTATAGCTGCATCTGCTGGCAATCATGCACAGGGTGTAGCATATGCTGCATCTAAGAAAAATATTTCGTGCACTATTGTTATGCCTCGTAACGCCTCGCCTGCTAAGGTCGCAGCAACAAAGTCATATGGAGCGAAAGTTGTTTTAAAAGGAGCAGACTATGATGAGTGTTGGGTTGCCACTCAAGAGCTTGCGGAGGTCGAGGGCCGAACAATTATACACGCATTTGATGATACTCAAATAATATCCGGTCAGGGCACTCTTGGATTAGAGCTATTAGAGGATTTACCTAATGTTGATGAGGTATATTTACCCGTTGGAGGTGGAGGGTTAGCGGCTGGTATAGCAACTGCAATTAAGTCAAGAAAACCAAATGTAAAAATTATTGGGATTGAATCTAAGGCTTTTCCAGCTATGAAAGAGTCTTTGGATAAAGGACACTTGACAGCAACAAAATCGGGCTATACTATTGCTGACGGCATATCGGTGAAGGCTCCCGGTAAGATAACTTTTGAAATCGCTTCAAGGTACCTAGACGATATCGTATTGGTTGATGATTCCTCAATCGTGGAAACAATCTTCTTGCTCATGGAAAGAGCAAAATTGGTTGTGGAACCGGCAGGCGCCGCAAGCCTTGCATATCTGTTATCAAACGGTAATTGTGGAAAAGACAAAAAGATTATATCGATATTGACAGGCGGCAATATCGATATGTATCTACTAGGGCAGGTGGTAGCAAAAGGGCTCATGCATATGGGCAGAATGCTCAAGATCTTTGTACAGTTGCCAGACAAACCTGGGGCCTTAAAAACAGTGGTAGAAGGTATCGCAGATCTTAGCGTCAATATTGTAGAAGTGGTTCATGACAGGCTAAGCTCTAATATCGCAGCGGGAACTGCTGGCGTCTATTTGAGTCTAGAAATGGAGAATGAAAAACATGCACAGTTACTTAT
>JALZGI010000452.1 GCA_030861105.1 Thermoproteota archaeon | reverse complement strand
CAATATGGATAAATGAAAATAAAGACCAGCAAGCAATTACCGCATTCAATGGAGCACTTAAAAAGATTACAGGTAAGACTATTCCTGATGATGAGATAAAGGATGCATTAACTAGATTGGAGTTCACCTATGATCCGGTTAAGGAATCGTTACTCAAGATGACTGACAACGCATACGAACTGGGATATTTGGGTAATGGACGAAGTAAACCAAACCTTTCAAATATTTTTGATTTAACAATATTAAATGATATACTTGTTGAGCGAGGTGAAAGAGGGATAGAATAAGGATAGCGATATATCAAAGTCGAGATTACTCTTTATCTGGTGTATTGCAACTTTGATAGATCCTGTCGGACTTTTGATACAATCTCAACTGTTTCGTTAGTATTAGACGCTTCTGTATTCGTACACTAGAAGATACCATCATGTCAATAATCTTTATCATCCCATTAGTCAGATCATTTACAATGTGGGTAGTGTTCAAGAACTTGAGACACATTTGTCCAAGGTTTATGATATCGTTTTCTGCAAGGCCAGTTTGCAAAAGTTTTATTAATATCAAACCAATGAAGGTTGAGCAGTAAGGTTCTTCAATACTTTTTCCCGCTGCTCAATGAGCGTCAGAATATTCTGTCCAAGATTTTCGTTCTCTGATTCAAATCCCAGCTTAGAATCATACTGGGGTCTCTATATCACTGAAAAATTTACCAACAGCTAGCATGATCTATCCCATTTTAATGTGCTGCAGACTGATTATTTCATGAAGCCTTTTAAGCTCCTGTGATCCGAATCCCATATCTTCAAGTTCGTTATAAAATAACAGTTTATGAATGCAATTTATTGCATTTTGTAGCCAAACATGTTGTTACTTATACCTTGCAAGATCCTTTTGCATTTCATCGATTGCGATTTCCAATGCTAGTTGTTTGTCATCTAAATATTGGAGGTTCTGAAATTCAGCAATAACCCCTTTTGGTTCAAATCCATGTTTTGCTATACCTCTCAGAGTACTTACGAATTTCTGGATGTCCACAGCCATGGATAAATTATATTTCTTTAGTTTTTGCTCTGTCTGTTGCCAAAGCTTTATCTCCTCAGAAGCTTTTCTTCTTGCTCATAAATAAGATCTCGACTCCTCTCCAGTTCTAATTTTTCCTTCTCTAGTTCGGATACCTGTAGATCTTACAGTTTTTTATCTACCTTCGATATCAGTTAACCTAACCTTTGGCTGAGAATTGTAGGAGATCTTCAATATTTGTAATCAGTCTAGCGGGGGTGATGCCAGGTTTTTAGCATATTTTGAATGTATCAGAAACAAAGTGTTCAGCACAATCTATATCTAAGTTTCTCTCATACAGAATTTTCATGATTCTGAACCCGGTAGCACATTGACCTGGAGAAAGATTCTCAGTTCTGAGCATTTTCGGTAACTCACTAAGCTCGATTGCTTCAGATCTGCCAATAGCCTACACCCACGTACTAACAACACCACTTACACCACCAGTGCTAATGTTATTGTCACGTATTATATCATCTAGGAGGCGGCCATTTAGCCATTGTCTGATAACCTCAGACTTCATCATATCAGGAATTGCCGATGGCATGTAGTCAAGATCGTTGAGAAGATTATATATAAGATACTTTGAACCACGTTAGGACAATCAAATACGTCGTCAAATACGTCAAATGGGCATATGGGCTTCAAAATAGGACGTAAAAGTAATGGATCTTGAAGGAAAATAGATAAGATGTCACATAAGTAAGCAAATGACTTTTATCCCCCGAGCCAGATACTTGATAATGTACAAGAAGCACTGTAGATGATTTGCTTGATCATTCTGGTCGTATTAAAGTATTGATTTTCTTCTCGAACTTTCAGAAGATGTGCCTTTTTATTGTTGTAACTAAATCTGTCGTCTGCACGACTCCCTATATCCGTTTTGGTATCTTCTTCTTTTTGTTGCAAAGGGTATTCTTTGATCAGTCCCCTTCTACATAATAAAGGATATCTTTCAAGTGTCCTAGGAAGGAAATGATTGATACATAATTGGCATTTTCGAGGCACCTTTCGATCATTCTAGTGATGTCCGGAATACGGACGGGGTATTTCTAAGTTAATTCATTCAAGAAAATATAATTACAGGTCATCAATAAGTAATCCTTCTAGACTTAAATTCTATGTTGCAGGTTGCAGATGAATGACATTTCGCGTCCCATATCCACCGCAGTATGTTCTAGCCTGAATCGGCAAATGCAACGCTCAGAGAAACTGTTAGGGATCCAAGTGGCAGAACAGTAATGACAATGATTTTCCAAAGAGCTTTTTACAACATTAAAGCCTATACTGTTGGGAAATTCACGCTTACAATTTCAAAACAAGATGCAGGTCCAGTAAATGTTGATGAACTCTTTGGCTCCGTGCCCTTTCGATACGTTGGAGAAAACAATCAACTTGATCTAAGCCCATTGAATGGAATGATAATAGGAATATCTCTAAAAATTTGACGACACAGCAGTATTATCGGGAAGAGATAATAGCAGGTGTGGTCATAATACCTGCAATCACTGATGCACCACTTGCAGTTGGAATTGTAGTCACACTTTTCTCTATTACATATTTCATTACTCTTATTCCAATGCAGCCAACACAATAAGATTCTTCTCCGTCAGAAAGACCGATATACTATTATTTACAACTGCCGTCGGCAATTGCTCTGGTGATATCTGTTTTTGTAATTATTCCCACCAGACTATCATTTGCATCTACAACTGGAAGTCCGCTTATTCTGTTTCCTCTCATGATAAGCGCTGCATCTACTAGATCGGCATAGTCTGTAACCATAATAGGATTAAACTTCATTATATCCTCAGCCAGCAATATTCGTTTCATTCCATATGGCAAGACCCTAGAGGGGGTAGATGCATTGCCCGTATTTTCACCTTTGATCTTAATATTCTTAGTGTCTTTTCCTTTTGCCCAATATTGTGTATAAAGGATTCTTGATTTATCTGCAACTAACAATGTGCTGGCGGATAACAAATCATGACTAGTAATTATGCCAACTGGTTTACTATTATTATCTCCAACCACTATTACTCTCGACACTTTCCTATCAGCCATTATCAATAGTACCATATGTACTGATTCATCTGGCTCAACCGTCAATACTTTTTTTGTCATATACTCTTTTATTACAACATTTCCACCAAAACTCTTCGCATAAGTGTCCAAAAGGTCGGATTTGGTTATTATCCCACCTAAAACACTCCCGTTATCATGATCCCTATCTACTACTAAGGAGCTTATACCATTATCTAGCATCAATTTGGCACATGTTTGAATTTCAGTATCTTCTTTTACAGTTATCAGATTTTGGTTTATTATAATTTCTTCTATCCTTATTTCGTCCAGACTTCTCTTGGGTAACTCTGCATAGAGGAACTTAGCTATATCCTTTTCTGTAACAATTCCTACCGGCTTCTTACTTTCCTTATCGCTTAAGATTACGACTCTGCTAATATTATATTTAAGCAAAATATTTCGAGCATCATACAGGGTCTTATTTCCTTCCAATGTTATTGGATTGTTATTACTTATCCCCTTTGCTACTAACTGCATTTACATTAGCCACATCTATTATTCATTTATTCGTTGATGTTACTAGTAGATCAAACAAATGATGACCTCTCCCTTTTCATCGATCACAGCAGTTTGGGTCAACTTGAACAATCCTTTCACCTTAAGACCAGAACAGGATTTGGTGCATAGGCTACTAAACCTGAGGCTATTCTTACAAATAACACTATCTTAATGGCTGATCTATCCCTGGTACCTATTACAATCAAATCAATTTTTTGCTCTTCGGGATATTCTAATAGTGTGCTTAATATAGACCTCTTGTCTCCGTTAAACCCTTTTTGAATCTTTTTTACCGCCTTTTCCTTAATCTGAGAGCACTTTTGGGGTATATTGTTATAGATATTGGTTATCACTAGGATTAGATTATATCGTTCTATTAACTTGCCTATTTTGAAAGGTCTGTTGTTATGGTCTCTTATCTGATTAATAAGTGGTTGTCAAAAGAATATCTCAAAATCCTACCAGAATTTGGAGATTAGATATTGCTTGTCTGGGTAATCTAGATGATCTAAAATTTATCCTTGGTTGTATTAATAGGATCTCCTCATGAAATTTTGCCTCCATTGTCCAATAAAAATCAGTTTTTTTAAGTTTGATAATCTTTATAGATAGTAATTATTAAGTTCTAATCCCAGTATGACAATTTCATCTGCCGGAGAACTGATGACTGAAAATATCCAAATAATCAACACTATCAGTTCAGCTCAAGAAGCGTCAAAGAAAATGAGGGATAAGAATGTCAGTTCTCTATTAGTAATGGATGGTGATAAACCTACGGGTATAGTGACGGAACGGGATTTGGTAAGGAAAGTGTGTGTTAGTAGTATCGACAGCGGCAAAATACTCATAAAAGACATAATGTCAACCTCTCCTTTCATCACTATTGATTCCAGATTACCAGTTGAAACAGTGGCTGATATAATGATACAGAATAATGTAAGACATTTGCTTGTTACAAGTAATAATGACCTCGGTAAAATTGTAGGCATAATTACACCTACTGACTTCATTGGTTACTTGAAGGAAAATTCAAATTTGAATAATGAAGTAAACTCGAAGATATTAGAAATTCTAAGAAAACCAAGAGGAGAAAACATATTACAAGAATTAGAACAAGAGGGCAGATTACAAAGAGATTCACAAACGGGCGGTCAAAAGTATGAAGATGAGAAACCAAGACAAGGGTAGCTTAATTCAATAGCAGTTGTTCCTTTTCAGAAAACTGATCGGTCTTTTGCTACGGGAGTTATAGTAATTAACGTTTATTGATTAATATAAATTAACGTTGACCAGGATTTGCTTTCTCCTAATATTTGATTATGGAGAAGAAAGTTGCACACATGTAGCCAGTACGAATTAATATTGAAATTGTGAATTGCCCATATGGGGAAGGGGAACTATTCTTGGTTACTCCTGCTGATTCATGTATTGTTTACTATTCTAAGCGCTGCATCCTTATGCCTTGAATTCCCCATTACTGTACTTCCAGCCTTAGCACAAATAGAAAATAGGGGCAGAGCGGATAGTGATGAAGGGGGATTCCTCTATGTAGGAAATGCTAGAACTGACAGCATCTCTATTATTGAACTAACAATGAATAACTCTATCGAAAACATAACAGTTGGAAGCGGAACTCATAATATAAAAGTCTCAGACGATCAGCAGCTAGTGTATACTACTGACACAGATTCAAGTACAATATCCACTGTAAACACAGCAAGTAATACACTCATAGATCAGATCAATACTGATGTATCTGTACTTGGTGTTGCAGAATTTAATGATATACTATATGTACTATATGTAGGAGATGTTTACGGTGGTAAGGTACTAATTATAAAAAACAATACTATAAAAGATGAAATAAAGGTTGTATCTGGTCCAGAATACATAGAGATGAGGCCACCAGATGGAAGAATACGTTATGTTGATAACCTACGGATTCCAATTTCTGTAATAGACCTGGTAGAGAATAGAGTAATTAAAAATATAGACTCAGGAAATACTCCTCATGGTCTCCATTTTACAAAGGATGGGTCTAGATTGTTTATCGTAGACATGCATAGTGATACACTTTCAGTTATCTATAGCCAAACGTATGTAACAAACCTTGGAGAGGATACCGTGTCTAAAATAGATCTAAGAAATCTTGAGATAATAAAGAGTAAAATACCTGTGGGCATGGGACCACATGTTATTGCATTTAGTGCAGATGGTGATTTGGCTTACATAAGCAATATGAATGGTAATGATATATCATTTATCGATACCTTCACTGATAAGGTTATTGCTACAATCCCAACAGGAGGAATTGAGCTACATCAAATAGTTGCAAAAAAACCAGATATACAAATAATACCTTATCAGAACGGTTCCGCTGTAAAAACAAATAAAATCCCTTCCGTATTTATTGAAATTGCTGATGATCCCCATGAACGAGAGAGGGGACTTATGTTTAGAAAATACTTGGAACCAAATAACGGAATGCTCTTCGTATATAATGAATCAGCATATAGGTCATTTACGATGAAGAACACATTTATTCCATTAGACATGGTTTTTGTTGACAATGATCTAAGGATTATCGATGTTAAGAAAGACGTTCAGCCTTGTCAGCAGGATCCTTGTCCTTCCTACACATCTGCTGCTCCTGCAAAATATGTTCTGGAAGTAAATGCAGGTTTTACGGATCAATATAACATAGAAGTTGGTGATAGACTAGAGATTTAAAAGAAGTTATTATTTTTTTACAATATTGTGCACTCGTTCTTTCAGAAGGTTGTTATGGGCATTTCAGAGATGGAAAAAGAAATAGTAAGGCGAGTGAGATCTTTAGAAGATAAAAACCACAGTCTCAGTACCTGAACCTGAGACGTCAAGTGATGAGAGGGTTAAGGGATATCATACATGATATTAACTGAGCTCTATTCCTCTAAGTAAAACTTGATATCTTAAAATTGACATATGGACAAATTAACAAACTATGCATAGAGGATATTAATTTACATTAGTGTTTTTTAGTATGCACTCATTATATGTTATAAAGAGGACAATTATTTAATTTCACCGTGAATTCCATGGAGATTACCATACTGATATAGTGTCATTCCCCCATCTACAAAGAATGTCGCACCTGTTACGTAGCTTGCTTTTTCCGAGGCTAGAAATTCAACTACATTTGCTACCTCTTCTGCACCTGCAACCCTTCCCAAAGGTATCCTTTTAAGAACATTCTCTAGTTCCTCCTTGTCTTCTCTTAACTCAATATTCATATCAGTGTCTATAGCGCCAGGAGCAACTATATTTGCTCTTATATTGTCTTTCGCTAGTTCTAACGCCATTGTCTTTGTCATCATCTCAAGGCCAGCTTTTGATGTGGCATATGGGATATAATGTGGTTTTGGAATCTGTTGATGAACTGATGAAATATTAATAATGCAACCCCCATGTGGATTTTCTTGTGTTTGCATATGTTTGACGGCCTCTCTACTGCATACGAATGGTCCTGTAAGATCAACAGATATAATCTTGTACCAGTCTTCTATCGCTGTTTTTGCAAATGGTATGTCTTGCTGAATTCCTGCATTGTTTACTAACACATCTATCCTGCCATAATGACTTATGGTATTACCTATTAGTCTAATACAATCACTTTCCTTGGAAACATCAGCTTCAATTGCAATTGAGTCACATCCTAGAGACTTTATTTCATCAGAAACCCCCTGTAGCTCGTCAATGTTCCTGCCATTTGTGATTATACCAGAATATTGTTTTGAATTTGCAAATGCAATTGCTATGGCTTTTCCAATCCCCTTACTGGACCCTGTAACAACAGCTATTTTCTTTTTTCCTTCTGTTGCCATGATAGTGATATATTGGTATTATTATTTTGGGTTATTATATGATATTGCTATTATTGCCTGTCAGTAAACTGCGTACTATTAGGATATAGAATAATATTTTCTTATCTCTCACTATAAAGTGTAATTAGGTTTTCAGCACAATGTTGAAATAGTTAGTTTCTGGCAATCTCCCAGCATTCAAGACTTTCGACCAAAGTAATAACATTAATGGAATTGTCTCAATGTTAATTATCGCTCTAGATAAAATAATGTATTTTCTCATGGGCCATTTTTTCATCGTGATTACCAAATATCATCCCGCAATGGTTGCATATAACTAGTCCAAACTGTTCCAAGTCTCCTTCTTTAAGAACAGTATATGTGTTATGTTTGTCTGTATTCTCTGCCACCACAAATTGTTCCATGCGATTATTTTTGAGAATATCCTCTAGAATGCTTTTAAAATCATCAAATGAGCCTTCATTGTATTCGACAATAAGAAAATTTTTGCTATCATCGCGATTATTACTGTTTCTATGTTGATTTTTTGCTATTATTCTGTACCTTTTCCCCAATGAATGTAAAATAATAGCTCTAAAATCCCCGGGAAGAAATGTAGCATCCAACCATATATTCAAATTTAGTGTTTAGATATTAATAGCCCAAATATTATAATTGTTTTATTGAATATATATACATACACTTGAGCCAGCACGGTGTAAGTGGTAAAGTTGTAGCGTTTAGAATATTATTATCTAGCATGCTTTGAAAAATACCGGATTGTTAGGCCCTACGCAGCGTTAACCTGGCAATTACAAGAACGAATGCAATAAGAGACTAAACCTGACTGCCATACTATTATCTACTAATGTTAGTGTTCTTAATATCTAATCTTATACAATTCAGGTAAAATTAGAAGATAGCTTCTACCTTATTGTTTCCCCACCATCTACTACAATTGTCTGTCCATTTACAAATGATGTATAATCGCATGCAAGAACCAATGCTACACCAGCTACTTCTTCTGGCTTGCCTGCTCTTCCAAATGGAATAGAAGAAACAATGCTAACTCTCTGCTCAGTTGTCAGTCTATCCCAATTTCTATGTGGAGATAGTCCCAGGAGCAATGGCATTACATCTGATTCCATATTTCCCAAACTCGGCTGCTATGTGCTTTGTTATTCCAAGGTTCGCAGCCTTGGCTACCGTATATGGCGCACCTTTTACATATCCACTTATTGCAGGAGTAGAAGAAATGTTAATAATAAC
>JALZGI010000404.1 GCA_030861105.1 Thermoproteota archaeon | reverse complement strand
CAATCAATATTTAGTATACAGCTATGCCCTTAACAAGTTTTATCCTTTTGTACCAGTTAACAAAAATGAAAGAGATAATAAAACTGAAAGAGAAATAATGAAGACAATTGTAGATGAGATACCTATTGAAAAGGATATTTCTCTGTGGTATCCCATCTGGAGCGTAGCACTATAGTTATACTCCTGTTTCTGGGATTACGCCCTCGCCCATAAAAAGTTTCTTTGCCTCATCCACAGAAAGGTCAGTGCTAGGCAAGATAATGTCTGATTGAATTATTTCCTTAGGGTCAAGTGGCTTTCCATTGGTCTCAACAATTCTTGTAAGCTCAGTTAATCGATTCCTGAATTCAACGTCATCGGATCTGTCTTTACTGACGAGCTCAACAATTGAATCGTCTATTTCATTGAGCCTCTTAAGGGTACTATTATCAACGGTAAATTGACCCTGACCCATAATCCTAACTATTTTGTATTCGCGGGGTCTCCTATCTACGGTTTTAGAAATTGTACTGATTTTTCTTTTTGTTTTTGCCTTCCTTGAAATGCTATTTGAAGTCCGCTTGGTTGCTGCCTTTCTAGGTATCTTGCCCTTTCTGGTTGTTACGAGTCTTTTTAAAGGAGAACTTCCTCTGAATGAACGCACCTTGCCTTTAGACTTGAGTACAGCTTTCTTCCTCTTACTTGATAAGGGCTTGGAGGCCTTCAATGGTTTTTTCTGTGAACTGGATTTTTTCTTCATTACTAGGCTTTTTGCTCCTCCTCCATCTGCTTCTTTTTACGTTGTCTCTCTGCCTTTAACTTTGCTAATTCCTCGTC
Source organism: Thermoproteota archaeon (assembly GCA_030861105.1). GTDB lineage: Archaea > Thermoproteota > Nitrososphaeria > Nitrososphaerales > Nitrososphaeraceae > TH5893. The sequence goes on along the minus strand of JALZGI010000404.1, from coordinate 1,424 downwards.
TACAGAGCCTTTAAGCGTGACTTGTTCTAGTTCTTTTTCGATACTATCCTTGCTAGTCGTGTAGTCTGTAAGGACACCGGAGTTTATCATTTCATCTAAAGCTCCGGATTTAGCCTTCATTTTTTCAGTTTTTTCCTCTGCCTTATTAAGGGCCATACCAATATCAGTCATTTCTTCTGATATCCCGGTAACGTTTTCCTTAATACGAACCTGCGCCTCTGCCGCCGAATATTGAGCTTTTATAACCTCCTTTTTGGATTTAAATTCTTCAACCTTCGTTGATAGGCGTTTTTCTGTCTGCTCTAGTTTATCCTGCTCTGTCAACATCTCAGAGATTTGTTTGTCTAATCCCTGTAGTTGCAACAAATTGGCGTTCTTTCGTTCAAGTGCGAGCTTTGCAAGATCCTCCCTATCTGCGTCAATTGAACGTCTGGCCTGTTCATCAAGGGTTCGAATATTGTCCCAAAGTTTAGCCTTTTGCATCTCAAGTCTTCTTTTAGCTGTCACTACCTCTGCTATGTCCCTGCGCAATTTATTTAAGAGCTCAATCTGCTTCGTATAGGAATAGTCTAAAGCCTCCCTTGGATCCTCATACTTATCAATTAGTATGTTTGCCTTTTGTTTAATCACTGTTGAAATACGATTCATAAGTCCCAATTATATTCAGTATAATAGGATTGCTAACTATTATTAAATTATAACGTAGCTAGAGAATCTGTAAAAGTGAGAGTAGTTGTTGTCACTTATTTTTGCTTGGTGTAATCAAAACTTCTGCCTCCATCCATTTTCATCGTAAGTACCATTTTCATCATCCTTACTCTTTTTAAAGTAGCCCCAGAAGATAAGTACTCCTCCACCAATTACCATCACAATAACAAATTTCTCATTTGTAATTTCTGCGTTAGTGTAATTATCGAGGTAGAAACCAAATGAAAACTCAGTTGTAATGAGATAAAGGTTTCTTATTGCTATGATTGCAGCCATCACAATAAAGAGAATTCCCATTGCTGTCATCCAGTTTTTTCCTTTGGGATCTCTTCTGTGTCCACCTACTCTACTGCTTCTCATCAGTTAGTGCACCAGTTTTATTCCTGGATTTTTCATTTTATTTCTTCTAGCGGCATTTAATATCATAGGGGTCAGGATTTCTGCTTGGTATGATAATGATAGCGGACCTAAATATACTGAGCGAAGTCCATTTACCTCAGAAACTAGGTTTTCAATTATAGCCACGTTATTTGGGTCATCGCCGCAGAGAAAGGTATCTGCATCCAAACTCTGTTTTATGTTTTTTAGTTTAACCTCCGAGATAGAATGGAAAGCTGAAACGACTCTTGTTCTGGGGGCTAATATTTCTCCAACTATTTCTGCAGCAGGCTTCTGTTTTTCTTCGAGGGGAATGTAAATAAATCCAGAATCTGTTC
>JALZGI010000383.1 GCA_030861105.1 Thermoproteota archaeon | reverse complement strand
TTACTTATGCGAAAAGCTGCCACCCGAATGAGGGAATTTTAATTCTTCAGGGACAGTCCAAAAAGAACAGTATCGTCATTGATGGACTCGTTGTGCCCCCATTTGCATCTCACGGACCATATTATTCCGGGTTTCCCTCATATGATCTTCCATTTGATCTTTCCTATATTGGTACCGCACATTCACATCCGGGCGGATCCAACAGGCCTTCCCTTGAGGACCTCAACAATTTTTATGGGTTCATATCTGTAATTATCAGTTACCCGTATTCAGACCAAGATATAGGCGCGTTTGATAGAAATGGCAACAAGGTGCAGGTCTCGATTGTTTAGTGTACGCCCAAAAAAGAATGCCAAAATCAAGTATGTATGCAACCTAAAAATTAAAGAATCTATTTAATACCAATCAGCAGCATTAATATCTCAGAGTTTAAAGTAAATGAGTCTTGAGCAACTACGTTCAAAAGCGTTTTTTCAAAATACAATCGACGTTTGGATTATGCTGTGCCAGGAAAAAAACTGGGACTACTATGACATAGATGCTTACAGGAGCTTCATAAGATATCTCAGCGACAAGGGTATAAAGAAGCAAAAGTTTCCTCTATGCATAAAAGAGTCCGGAGGGACGTACGAAAGAGGGAGAGATAAGACAAAATTCCTAGAGGAGCTCTCACATATCTCATCCGAGGATGCATCAGCTTATACTATTAAATTAAATTCCGAGACGCTATCCTTGCTAAGATCCTTCGAAAAAGCGGCCTAGAATTTAACTGATTAAAATAGGAAAGTGAAATAGGAAGAGAGACGCCGAGTTCGGATACTACTTGTAAACCCACACATCTACCTCTGTAAACGTCTTGCCGATCGTGCAGCCCTTCTTGGATTAGTGATATATTCCAAAGTGTAACCTATGAGCGCAAATGACAGGCCAGTTATTCCTATCATTAATCCTGGAGGAACTATCCACCACCATAGACCCAAAGTAAAGGCACTAGCCGAATTCGCCTCATTTAGAATCCTTCCCCAGGTTGGAATCGACAGATCGCTTAGTCCTAAGAAACTTAAACCAGCTTCGGCCAAGATAGCACCGGGCACAGAGTAGGCGATACTAGCAAAAGTCAATGGAAGTAATTGGGGGACGATGTGTCTGAAAATTATTCTGATATCTGACTCACCCATCAGTTTTGATGCTTCTACGTATTGGAAATTCTTAATCTGTAAAGCTATACTTCTCATTAGCCTTGCACCTCCAGCCCAGCCAAACAGCACGAGCAAAATTACGATATAAAATATGTTGAGTCCGAATCGGACTGATATTAGGATAAGAAGGATAAGAACCGGCAACGAGATAAAGAAATCATTTAGGCGCATCATTGCCTCATCTACTCGTCCTCCCTTATATCCAGCAGTTATCCCGTAGATCATGGCTATGATCGATGTAGCTACGGCAACACTCAAGCCAATCAATAGCGCTACAGGAGTACCCCAAAGCATTCCTATGGCTAGATCTCGCCTAAATGCATCAGTTCCCAGAAAGCCATAAACCGTTCCTCCGATAATGACCCTGACTGCATCTACTTTATCTTTCTCATCGAAGAAATAAAATGCAATTTTGAACCTATACTCGCCCTTTAGGACATTTTGGCCCTCGGTATCAGAAAATAGCATAATCTGAGGCCTAGTGACATCTGGCGTGTAATCAAAAAGTGAACTATATTTTCGCAAGTTCTTACTAATATCCTTATCCGTCGAAAAAACACGGGAAGAAAACTCACTCTGTTGTGTAAGTGCGGTGTTGTCGTCTTGTGCAGCAGTTGAAGGAAGAGAAGAATAAAAGATCCTAAAATCATGTCCATCTGGTCTTGTCACATTAATTTCCAAAACCGGCGGAATTGCACCATATGTTACTGAGTAGGGAATCATAAAGTCAGTTGGGTAGGAGTCATAATCAAAATTCGTCTCAAACGAGTATGATTCGACATGAATTCCTCTTTGTTCGTCAGCAGAAGCCATCCTTTCAGCAGACTCCGAACCAAGAATTGTATGAACAGGAGCCCGTGGACCAAATATTCCGAGGTTCGTCCACGAGGGAGCTGCAGAAGCAGGATAATCAACCCAGTAGCTTGGGCTGTTCCATTCTCTAAACGAGGTGAGAGGAACTGAAGTTACTGTGAATATAGAGATGATAACAAGTGCAAAAAAAATCCCGACGCCGGCTAGACCGAGTTTTGATTGTCTGAAACCAGTAATAATATCGGACCTTGAAGATGGTACTGCTGGAGTCTGAATAGTCAGCTTATTGCTTTCACCCTTGGATCAAAGAAGGAATATGCCAAATCCGTCAAAAACACCGCTGCGATGTAGATCAGGGTCGATATGTATACAACTCCAATTATTATAGGAGTGTCGAAAGTTGTTAGCGCCTCATACAGAAGCATTCCTATCCCTGGCCAGTCAAAAACTATTTCAACTAACAATGCGCCTCCAAAGGACGACGCTAAACCCAGTATGATAGAATTCAGTAAGGGTGGAGCGGCATTCCTCAAGGCATGAGAGTAGAGGATCTTCTTCCTTGGAATTCCAATAGATTGTTTGGCCTTTATAAAATCCTCATCTAGTATATCGACAATAAAAAGTCTGACGAAATAACTTTGGACAGATACACCGAGTAAGACCAACGTTACAAGAGGGAGTGCCATGTGGTAGAGGAGATCGAAAATATAGAACGGATCTGCAGGAGAAGACGATGGCGTAGATCTCTCTGGAAATATAGGAATGTTGGAAGCAAAGATGTAGATCATAATCATACCTACCCAAAAGGTCGGAAGGCTGTTACTAAACATAGAAACAAAGACGTTGGTTTTATCAATATTCCCTCGATATCGAACCGCTAGATAGGGCCCAAGGTAGAGGCCAATGAGGAAAGTAATGATAGTTGCTGTTGAGAATAACAGTAGGGTCCGCGGAACCTTTTCTCCTATGATGTCCAAAACCTGTGCTGATCCGCTATCACTCGTAGAAAAATACGATCTTCCCAGGTTTAGTACCATAACTTGAGTTATAGTATTCAAAAATCGCTTAGGAGAATACCAGGGCTCGTCTAAACCTAGGTTTTTAATGCGAAGTTCAATTTGGTCATCGATATATTGTTGCTGAGCTTCTAGGCTTCGGAACTCTACTTTGCTGTCAGTTATGCTCCTTGTTACTTCTTGTTTGACGTTATCCGTAAGAACCTTATCCATCGTCTCACCGAGAAGAGCGACTGTCAAAATAAGAATGGAGAACAATACGATTATTAGGTTTATCGATCTCCTAATAAGGAC
>JALZGI010000379.1 GCA_030861105.1 Thermoproteota archaeon | reverse complement strand
CTGTACTATAACATCGAGTTTCCTTGTGAACAGATACAACTAAGATGTTGGTAAAAATTGCCTGCTAAGATTGATTAAAATACAGACTCTGCGCAAAGGATAGCATCCATCTGACCGAAATAGTAGATGATACATCATTATGGCCACAGTTGCAAGTAAAGGCTTGCAATTGCTTCAGGAATGGTGTATATCATTCTATGTAGTAGGTTCTACCTATCTATCGAAGATAGGGAGTAAGAACATAGGATGATATGGGAAAACCACAGGGCTACCTTCTTAGCCTATCAAAGTAGTCTTGCAGGGAAAGCCACATATCTTCGAATGTCAGTTGGATAATATTCTCTATCTTCATGATGGAATCTGATGGTTTACTGTTAGAATACATTGTTTACGCATTATCTCCTAGTCTATATATTGGTTGAATTTACTTTGCAAGAAAAATTAGTTTGCAGTTTGCAGTTTGGTTCGACTTTCCCATATTCCATTTTATACTTTTTTATAATAAGAAAACCAAATCTGTTTATGACTCATGTCGCAAAGGTAATAGAGATTATTGGAAGTTCCCAGAATGGTTGGGAAGAAGCTGCCCAGGTAGCTATAGATGAGGCCAGAAAGACAATACATGGTATACATGGACTGGAAATTATCGACATGACTGCAAAAGTAGATCCAAATACAGGCAAGATATCAGAGTATCGTTCTGGTGTGAAGATTTCATTTGGTGTAGAACACGAAAGCAGATAAGGAGGGTCTTAAATGTCAGAGGACATTGGCTCTAAACGTGTATTAACTGATGCATTAATATTACTTGTAAATACGTTTAAGGAAAACGGATTCAGTCCTCCAATGTACGTAGTGGTTAAACAAGTGACATTTGATAAAAATACTTGCTGAATCTGCTGAATTGTATAACTTAGACAGTAAAAGAGCAATCAGGGAGCGGGAATTTTCTCTGGCTGGAATAATTAGAATAAAGGAAGAAAAGCAAAAATCAGGCAACGCCACAACTGTAACAAAATACAAATGTCCTGACTGTGATGCTGTTTTTGATAGTATAGTCACACATAGAAAACACCACCAGGCTTTTCATGATGATATTAAGGAACCACAGGAAATAAAGCTAGTAATTTGATTTAATTTAAATTAAATTTGTTTTAATGGATTTATTATTAATTCCTATACTTATTTATCATTTGACAGATTTCCCTCAATTTTAGGACTTTGACAGGTGGCAAATTAAATCATCCACTACATCGTCGATGTCGTCTACATCTATATCATCAGAGATATGTATTGATTTATCAATTAGTCCAATCCATGTTTTTTGATTGCTTTGCTTCTTCATTGGTTGGAGTGAATGATTCAGATAACGCTACCATTGCAAAAGAATAGATTTTCCAAAATCAAAGATGATTTAAAAGAATATGCCAAGGACAATATATCTAAAGCTTAGGTCGGAGACAGAGGCAGTACTTAATAGACCAGCTTCCATCTAACTAATACTCTAGCATGGCTGAAGTAATTGACTTACGGTAGCTGAGGGTTATGTCATATATCAGATTTGTAATCTAGCCTTTATTTTTAATAATAACAAGAATTCAGGAAGACCCCAATTTCATTACAAAGGCTGAGAACAATACTGGTTTCAGATATAGCTTTACATTATCTGGCACTGTAGAACAGTATATACCGTATGTCATCAAGAGAGAAAAACAACAATTTACAATTCGGGTTAACAATGCCTCAAGGATGGAGAGGCGGTGATCTTCCATTAGAGGAGGAAAATAATCCTGTTAAACAATATGAGTTCTCAAAGTCTGTTGCAATAGCAGCTGATAACCTTGGCTTTCATTCTATTTACGCCTATGATCATCTTATACCACACTATAAGGACGATATAGAGAAGAATATTTTTGAGTGCTTTACATTATTATCATCTATAGCAGCAATTACGAATAAGATTAAAATAGGTCAGATAGTGGCATGCAACTCTTATCGTAACCCATCATTACTAGCAAAGATGCTCTCAACTTTGGATGTAATAAGCAACGGCAGAATAGAATTAGGAATAGGTGCAGGATGGTATGAACAAGAATATATTGCATACGGTTATGATTTCCGATCAAATATATCAAGAATTAAACAATTGGACGAATCTTTGAGCATAATCAAAGCAATGTGGACAGCAAAAAGAGCTTCTTTTGCAGGCAAATATTATACAATCAAAGAGGCAATATGTAACCCCAAACCAATTCATAAACCATATCCAGTTATAATGGTAGGAGGTGAAGGAGAAAGATATCTTTTAAAGGTGGTAGCAAAGCATGCGGACAGATACAATCTTTTCTTTGGCTCTCCTGATCTAATGAAGAGAAAAATTTCTATTCTAAGAGATTACTGTGATACTATTGGAAGAGATGTTGATGAATTACAATTTTCAGTAGTACTGCCATGCATAATTGGAGAATCAGAAGATGAGGTTTATCAAAACCTTGTAAGACATAAAAGAAATGATAAAACATTAGAGCAATATTTCCAATATCTTGTTGGTGGCATAACAATAGGAATTCCTGAAAAAATAATCAAAGGATTACATGAATACATAGATGTTGGCGTAAGCCATTTTATTATGCATTTTATAGAGTTGAATACGCATACTCTAAAATTGTTTGAATCTGAGGTCATCAGTAAAATTTAGACTTATAATCATTTATTGCTCTATTTATATAACTAAGACACAAGAATGTGAATGGATGAACCAAATATTGATTTACCATCTATGGCTGATCATGGGCTGTCGATACCAAAAACTAAATCGCTGTGATTCCTATACATATACCGACAAGTGGGATGGGATACTCTCAATGAGTATATCTATCTATCTATCTATCTTTTTATTTTCTTTCCTTCTTTTTTAATATACACTGAATTTATAAGGTGTTGATAATTATCGTACGCCAAGGAAATTGAGATGGCTGCATTGGAAGATCAGTAATTGTTCAAAGGTTGTATGAAAGTTAACCTGATTAATTATCGGTAGGGAGACTTATTTCCCCTATAAATTCACAAACACCATATCCAAGTACTCCTATGATTGCATTCTACTTAGAGTAGATATCATACACTTATTCCTCCTGAACCCACTATTCGTATACCTTTACTATCTGGATTTAAGAGGATCGCAATATCTCCGGCTTTAAATGAAAATATCTTTTCAGATAAAATCTTAAGTTTATTGTTCCCTAATTTCTCTATCTTCGCAGGCTTGATCTGAGTCCCTATGGATAAAAGATATGAATGATTTTCTGAAAGGTCATTCTTATAAAATGGCACCATATCGAAATTAACAATCAATTCCTGATCGGCAGAAGTAAAATGATTGAAATTCGAAAGAATATCTCCCCTAGTTATCTCACCAAAAGAAACGCCTGCTAGAGCAAGACCTACCCTGGCTGGACTATGTGATTCTTCAACATTTTTATCATGCATCTGTACACTTTTGATTGTAACCTTTTTCTTTTGAGGAAATAGTATCAGTTCATCGTGTACTCTGACAACTCCCTGTTTAAGTATACCTAATACGACCATACCTACTCCTTTCACATTAAATATGTTATCTATATGGATAATTGATGGTCCGTCTTTTTTCACCGAAGATAAAGAATTGATACTCTCTTTAAGACTTTCAATATTCTGTTCAATCTTGTATGATGATGCAACAGTATCTTTTAAAAGACCCTTAAGAGTTTCACTATCAACTCCGTAAGAATGAAGGAGGAATCCTCTATCTAGTCGCAGTAGATCTAAGGCTACTATTTGTTCTCCTAGAAACCTATCTAGTTTGTCGACGTTAACTATAGAATACTCTCCTAAATTTACTGCAGTAATTAATGGTTGGATCTTGTCGGGATAGCCTGATGGTATTGCGTAGGTCATGATCCTGTCATCTTTTTTACTATCATATGTCGTAATGTCACTTGATTGCCCTTTCTTGCCTAACCCCTTTACAAATTCGGTTTGACCTAGGCATACAAAATTGATGCTTTCCACCATGTGTTTTTAGAAGAGAGCCTTTAAAATTTATTCCCAATTCGAATTTCTTGATAGAAGCCTTCAGACACACAATAATTCTATTAGGAAGTTCTGTTAGAACACATTAATGCATTTCAAAGAATGGTTTGAGAAAAGGATAAAGAAGATGCAAATACCCCAAGGAGAAAAGCAAGAAACAGATAATAATAAAATTTATCCATCATCAAACGAAGTATTCAAAAAGAAAGAGGCTAAAGAGGAAATTCTGTCGGAAGATGGTAACAACGCTATGGTATCAGATAATATTAATACTACATCAAAAGCTACCAAATTCCAATCTTTTTCTGCTAAAGAAAGAAAAGAAGTATTAGGAGGAGGAAAACTGGATATGCAGCTAAGACAACCACAAGATCAACAAGATTACAATGCTGATCACGTACTCAATATTTTGTATGATTTGCCAGAACATTGGATTGGAAAAGAAATGAAGCTACATATTATTGCAAATAGAAGAGACGCTACATGGATTACAAAAAGGGTTTTAGAAGATGTGGAGAGGGGATTAATAAATGCGGAATTTGCAGTTAGGGGCTCTGACAATAATCTATGCGATGTAAGTTTTGTATTAAAAATTAGTAAAGGTCTTTCTGAATTACCTACCGCCGTTACTGCCATAAACCCTGTACTTTCCTTCCTCTTATCGGATATCAAGTCTGAAGCTATTCTAAGAAGAAAAAAGCTGTTTTATCCTCATGGAGACCATCATGGAGTCTATTAGTTTTGATGTGTAAATCCAGATGAATTAGCAAAGGCTAAAGTGATTTATAGTCGGATAATGTTTAACTGAATGAATATAAATAACAGTCTTATCTATCTATGGTAGCATTTGACGCACTATATCTTACTTATAAATTGGACTGAGCAAGGGATTAGCAAAATCAATGAATCTCCGGACCGTTTCAGCTCATTTAAAGCAATGGTTGAAAAGGTAGGAGGAAAATTGATTGGAGGTTACTATACTTTCGGAG
>JALZGI010000344.1 GCA_030861105.1 Thermoproteota archaeon | reverse complement strand
GTTATCCACGTCCCCTGGGCATGTTGACTACGTGTTACTGAGCCGTTCGCCACGTATTATTCATACGTTGACTCGCATGGCTTAGTCCCACTCTGATAGCAGTCGGGTCCGGCAGGATCAACCGGAGTCAATCCTTGTTCAGGAATTTTATTAAGTAATAAGAGTACGGCCGGACAACTTCACTATATTAGTTATTGTGCGGGTCATGTGACCAAAGTCAGATTCAATGACTTGCATTGAACCTCCATGTTATGAGCGCAACTGGAGGTCAGTGGATCACAAAATGGCTCTTCGACCAATACATCCTCACTGACGCCGCCTTATTAATTACGTTCATACAGCATGGCACATTATTAGAATATAAATCTTCTCCAGAAATGTACGTTCATTTTCTAGCCTTATTCCAATTGTTCTCTGTACAAAACAAAGAACTTCTTTTCGTTTTTCATAAAAGATTCTATTAGTATTCATAATAAGGTATTTTGTTGATATTTAAATGGATAGGATATCATAAAAGAGGAAACAAAAAAAGATAAGATAATAGTGATTGCAGGTTCCAAACAAATAAAAGAATCACTCAGAACTTCGATGCTGAAGTAAATGAAGTTTAGGGATATTCAAACAGTTTACAGAAAAAAGACATCGCTATCCAAAAAACTCTACATTCGCTCAAAACGTGTCTTTGCAGGAGGTATAAATCATAATATTCGCTACTTCAGTCCTTATCCCTTTTATGTTAGAAGAGCAGTTAAGAACTCGCTTTTTGATGTAGACGGAAATAAGTTTACTGATTACTGGATGGGACACTGGGCATTAATACTGGGTCATTCCCATCCTGCTGTTGTTTCGGCGCTATCTAAACAGACTAAATTAGGAGTACTTTTTGGTACCGCCAACGCTCTCAGCGTTGATTTGGCTGAGGCAATTCAACATCTCATGCCTAAGGCCGAATTGATGAGATTTTCCAGTACAGGTTCTGAGGCAACAATGTACGCCGTACGCCTTGCAAGGGCAGCAACTGGCAAAAGAGTAATTGCAAAAGTGATCGGAGGATGGCATGGATTCAACAGCACCTTGTTGCAAGCAGTAAACTACCCCTTTGAGTACGAAGAAAGCCTTGGGCTCATCCAAGAAGAGGAACAATTCGTGGAATCAATGCCTTTTAACGATCTTGACCGATCTTTAAAGATACTAGAGTCCATAAAGGACGATTTAGCTGGCATAATTGTTGAACCCATTCTTGGGGCCGGGGGGTGTATTCCCGCTACCCGTGAATATCTTATAGGGCTACAGGAGTTTGCGAGAAAAAATTCTAGTATATTTATACTTGACGAGATCGTCACGGGTTTTAGACTCTCTATCCATGGAGCAATGAGTTTTTACAAACTTGACCCTGACCTGTTTACACTGGGCAAGATAATTGGCGGCGGGATGCCAGTTGGCCTTGTTTGTGGAAAAAAGGAGATAATGAACCTTGCAGATCCCGTATTAAGAGAAGAAAAGTACAAACGATGCTCAATAGGCGGTGGGACGTTTTCGGCTAATCCGGCCACAATGAGTGCAGGTTTAGCAACGCTGAGATATCTCAAACAAAATAGGGAGAAATTATACACCAAAATAAACGACTTAGGCTCTCACGCAAGAAAAATGATTTCAAACATATTCAAGGACTCAAAATTTACGGTAAAAGTTTCAGGAACTGGTTCTCTTTTCATGCCGCACTTTCTCGGATCCCAGACATCCGATGGTGATAAATTGCCGGACAACGCTGTTTCAGTTACGGCTTCGAACCAGAGGCTCCTCTCCAGATATCATATGTTACTCATGGTTCATCATAACATATTTTTTCTTCCGGGGAAAATGGGATGCTTTTCAGAGGCTCATACTTCAGCAGATCTCAAGCGGCTAATAGAAGCTACCGAATCTATCGTCACATCAGATATGCTCATCGAATAATACTTATTTTGCACTTTATAGAAACAAATCTGAACTTTTCAAGTTCAGCAAAAACAATTAGAATAAGAAAACTCTACCTACATTTTTAATTACTGCGAGGCAGTTCTTAGGTCTCATCAAGAAAGACTCACTTTACCCAATTTGATCAGTCGACCTACTACTACGTTTACTTTCCAATCCTTTTAATATCCAATCGCGTGGATGAGTACGATCAAAATTTTGGCCTCCAAACCTAGCCCCTTTCTAGTGCAAAGTGGATACACCGATAGTAAAAACGCAATTGGAATTACCGAACCTGCAGCTTCCCCCGACTCAACTTCAGAGAGCTCCATTGAAAGGCAAACCCAAGTCCCACCTGATAAAACAAGAGGGAAAGTTTGGATAGAAGCCTACGGCTGTTCTTCAAGTATGAATGATTCGGAAATTATGTCGGGATTGCTCATGAACGAAGGGTATGGCATAGCCAAAACCCGTCAAGAAGCATCAATTAATGTCATCGTGACTTGTTCGGTAAAGGACAACACAGAGCATAAAATGCTCAATAGAATAGCAAAGCTTACTGAGTCTTCTCGGCCTTTGGTGGTTGCAGGGTGTCTTCCCAAAGCTGATCAGCTCAAGGTACAATCTATTAACCCACGTGCAAGTTTAATCGGACCGGCCACAGTCCAAAAGATAACCAAAGTTGTCCAATCGTCTATTTCAGGTAAAAAACAGATAGAACTGGAAAGTGAGCAAGGCTCTTTCCAAAAACTGAATATACCAAAGATACGCCTCAATCCTCTAGTTAGTATTGTTCAGATAGCGAGCGGTTGCCTTAGCCAATGCTCGTTTTGTCAAACGAAGCTGATCAAGGCCGACCTGAAAAGCTACAGACTTGGGGATATACTTAGGCAGGTTAGGACAGATGTAGCTCAGGGTTGCAAAGAAATTTGGCTATCTTCGACTGATAATGGATGCTACGGGAGAGACATCGGCACAGATCTGACAGAGTTGCTCAAAAGGTGCTGCGAGATCCGAGGAGATTTTAAGATAAGGGTGGGCATGATGAACCCGATGTATATCCCCCAGCTCCTGCATGATCTTCTTGGCGTTTATATACAAAACGACCAGATAATGAAGTTTTTGCACATCCCCGTACAAAGCGGAAGTAATCGAATATTGAAAAAAATGAAAAGAGGTCATTCAGCGCAAACCTTTCTAAATGCAGTGCAAGCTTTCAGAGAAAAAATCCCAGAACTGACAATAGCAACCGATGTCATAGTTGGATATCCGTCCGAGACTGAGGAGGATTTTCATCAGACCATTGAACTGCTGAGAGTGACCCAGCCAGATATTGTAAATGTATCAAAGTACAGCTCAAGGCCAGGAGTTTCCGCAGCCCTCGAAAAAAAGGTAGACAGTCATATTACGAAGCAGAGAACTCAATTACTTGACAAAATCCTAAATGATATAAGTTCTATTCGAAATTCGAGATGGCTTGGGTGGAAGGGCGAGGTGCTAGTAGACGAAATAGGTGACAATTACATACAGGGCAGAAATTATGCCTACAAACCAATTCTACTGAATGCCAGTGCTCCTTGTAGTTGTACACCATGTATTCCCAGCCTTGGTTCCAAGATCTTTGCGAAAGTCGTCGACTATTCCAGGTATGCATTACGAGCGGATATGTTGTAAAAAATTTTGATATCTGTGAAACTTGCAAATATTCCACGTCTCCTGATAACCGACCGAAACTCTTAACTAATAAATGAACTACATCAAAAAGAGGGGGAACTAGATTGGTCGATAGTGATTCTTTGAATCTTCGAGGTCCATTGTTAATCGTCGGTATTGGCCGAATTGGGACAAAGCTCGCAACCATTACAAGTGAGCGCTTTGACTGTGAGTGCTTGCTGATAAGCAATGACAAGAGAGATCTAAGCAACAGTAGTAGTAGTACTAGTATTAAGTCAATTTACATCGATTCTCAGCCTTGGCTAAATCCATCAAGCAAGAAAATTCGTTCGCTAGGAATCGGTTCCGACACAAAAATAAGATCCTGTTTGACTGGACAATCGACAATATTATTGGTTGCCAATTTGGCTGGAAAATGCGGCGCAGCTATTGCCCCTCTAGTGAGCAAGCTATCAAGGGAAAATCCCTCAGCAAGAGTAATCTCCTTTGCGATAATGCCTTTTGGATTTGAGAAGGACAAGTTATTCCAGGCTGGCGTGTCTCTGAAACGACTGAAGGAATCCTGTGATGCAACAGTTGTCATTGACAACGACGCGTTTTTGAATACGAATCCAGGACTTTCGTTAAAGGAGTGTTATGAAATTGTAAACAATGCACTCTTTGAAGTTATCTCATCCATCTCTAGTG
>JALZGI010000311.1 GCA_030861105.1 Thermoproteota archaeon | reverse complement strand
GGCTGGCATCTTTATAGGCAGGCCATCTATCGAAAGGATCATTTCACACGCAATTGAGACTACTAGCCTACAGACTGCTATTCTTTGGGTAATTTTCAGTTTCGCCACAATCGTGATTGTCTTATTTCTGTTGATAAGAGTTGACTGGGGTAAAATCATTGGTAAACGGTTTCCACGGACTACTGGTAATGCCTTGAAGGATAGCGGCGACAATAACAAAAAAGCAGGGAAAACAGGATAAACTCAAACAGCAAGAAGACTGAACCGCCGGATTTACATTGCATATACTGGTTTCAATTTTTTTTCGTTCCAGCGGAAGAATGCTATCGTATTTTTAGATATAAATGAGGTGTGCTATAATCAGCTTAAAACAGTTCCTATGGGTGGTACTAGTGTGTGGATACAAAGATTCTGATTCAACATGGAAGATATGACACTTGGAGTCGTTCTGTAGCCAGGTTAGTTTTAAAAATGATGTTGATCAGAAATTTATCATGAGCTATCAAGAAGATAGTTTCAGGACCGAACGCAATCAGCGATCCCAGCAACAATTACAAATGATAGATACCCTGAAGGCTCCCAATATGGAGTTAGGATGTAACCTTAGATATGAAGTAATTGATGAATCTCAACTGGAACCTAGGCCTATTCATGTTTGCTGTACCTTCATGCTAGGCTCAAAATTCCTTTGAGATGAGAATAGGTTCTATATGTACGCTCCTTCCTTACCTACTATTAAAAAGTTAGGAGATTTGATTGAATCAATGCCCAAGAAAAGTATTCTGCAATTACGGAAATCTGAGACGGCTCCCACTCCTTCTATGCTGGTATCAAAAGCAGGAACAAAAGGAGGGTGGATTTGAGATAGGACAGGGTAGGATGTTTGAAGTAGGCTCTGGCCGCAGTTTTAGGAGAGGAGAGGAGTTGAAATAGTCATGGGCCAGAAAACTGTTCAACGGAAAGAGAGCGGGATTAACATAGATATTTCCAGGACCTATAACGAATTCAAAGAATTTGAGGGAAAACAATATACAGGTATGAAAGTAGGAAGAAGCCATAAATGGTATTACGACAAGGGGGAGTGGAAGGAGAAAAAAATAACTCCTGATAAGTGGGAATTTACTTTCGCTGTCAATAAAAGAAGATCCGGCAAGGCCCCAGAAGGCTCAGGCGTGCCAGTTGGAACAGAATACCACTGGTATATTCTCGCACACCAAAATGTCAGAAAGCTAGACGCAAATAATTACACAACTTCAATGACAGGGATGAAATACAAACTAGCTCACAAAAGAGCCGAAAAGAATAGATGGAGCGCGACAGACAATGCACAAAGAATGCGATTAATAAGAGTATTGCGGGAGTCAATCAACAAACTTGAGAAAGAGATGGTCGAAAGCAGCTGATTTAAGCTTTCGTTTGTATATGTTTATTTGATCATTATTATCATCATCTAGTATCTAATAGAGTTCATCATTATACCTAAGATATCGAGTTATTACCTAGACATGGTTACATTATGCTCTGTCCTGTCTGAAAAGATTATGTTATGCATTAAAAGGAAACTCTACTTCGCAAGAGATTGAGGTTGTGAGTGGTTCCTGCCAACCAATGCCTTTACGCAGCAACCATTGAACTACTTGGGCTATTGAAATTTGTTATAGTGTCAAGCTCCGGACGTAAAGTAAAAGTCCATACTACTATATGTCTGTGCTAACACACTAATCGTAAAATTGGTCCGAAGGGAAAGAATAGAATTCAACACTTTCTTAAAATACGGTAAAAATTGTCTCGTTCAGAAACATCAAAACCAACCTGCTTAACAGCGTCTATAATCTTCTGAGCCGTCAACTGAGTGGAAGCGGCACCTGTTGCACTGACTACCTCCTCTCCGATCAGGGTGCCGCCAAAATCATCGGCACCGTAGTTCAATGCTAACTGAGCCATTCCAATTCCATTTGTCAACCAAGACGATTGAAGATGATCAATTATACCATAGAATACTATTCTTGATATTGCGATCATTTTAAGCAAATTCAATCCACCAGACGGATATTTTATCACTCCTTTGTCCTGTATCTCTGTTTTATTTGGTTCAAAGCTCCATGGAATAAATGCCATAAATCCCTTCGTCTTTTGTTGTAAATGCGCAATTTTCATTATATGACGTGCTCGTTGTTCTTCGCTTTCAACTGTCCCGTACATCATAGTTGCAGAAGAACTTAAACCAAGGCTATGTGATTCCTCCATTATTCTAAGCCATTCATCACTCTTAATTTTCAAAGGACTAATCTCTGCCTTTACCTCATCATCTAATATCTCCGCCCCAGCCCCTGGCAGAGAATCCAAACCAGCCTCTTTTAGCCTTGCGAGCACCTCCTTTGTACTACTCCTCTCAACCCTTGCTATCATATCTATTTCTGAAGCCGATAACCCATGAATTCCGATTTCTGGGAATTTTGTTTTAATGGCATTAAAAGCATTCTCGTAGTATTCGATACCCAAATTAGGGTTGTGACCCCCTTGAATCAATACCTGTGTGACTCCAAACATTTCCCTAGAAGTTGTTACACGCCGAACAATTTCTTCTAACGGCAGTGTGTAAGATTCTTTATCACCTGGCTTCCTATAAAAGGCACAGAATTTACAATAAGTAACACAAACATTCGTGTAGTTTAAGATTATATTATTAACAAATGTTACATTGTTTCCGTAAAGTCTCCGCTTCAAGGTGTTCCCGACTAACCCTATTGCGTAGATATCTTCAGACCTAAGAAGCCTAATGCATTCATTTAGTGTTAGAAATTTACCGACAAGTACATTATTTAAAACATCACCGACATCAGAATTATCTATTAAATCATGTACTAGGCCTCTATTTCTCAATTCTATTTATGGTGGCAGCTGTTGATACATTTATTTCTTACAAATAACTCACCCCGTGACGGGAATTTGTCAAGACAACAGATATCCTATAGTTAAACCTACTCAATATCATGAGATACCTTATGGCATACGTCTCTTAGGAAAAAACGAATATCGTGGAGTTTGTGGGGCATGTATTTTGCTCTCAGCGTCATATTTATATTCTGGCTTTTATTTTTGGCTAATTACTCTGTCGAGGTCAAGAAGGCACTCTCTCAGTATAAGTTCCTTGGGGTCACACGATCATAGAAGTGTCGGTTTTTGGTCGGTATGTATTGCAAACACATAATTAACTTTAGAGTACGCTAGAGAATTGCACCTTGTTAAAGAATACACAGCTAGAAGGAACGCAGGCATTAGAGAAAGCGTTGGCTGGAGAGGAGCTATCGTTCAAGGATGGTCTTCAATTAATAAAAGAGGAGAATCTTTTTTTGTTGGGTGCTGCAGCTGATAAAATTCGCAGGGAGCTTAACGGAAACTCAGTCACCTTTGTCTCCTCCTACTACCTAAATTATACTAATATTTGTGCAGCAAGTTGCCCATTATGTGCGTTTTATAGAAAGGGTAACGAATCTGATTCCTATACTCTCACTATCGATCAAATTTTATCAAGGGCTAGAATTGCAATAAATCAAATGGGTGCAACTGAGCTTCACATAGTGGGTGGTTTCCATCCAAAATTAGGCATAGACTATTACGAAAGTATGATTAAAGCCATAAAAACGGAATTTCCTAATGTTATGATTAAGGCACTGACACCTGCAGAAATTTTTTTTATAGCTCGTCTTACCAAAAACTCTGTGAAAGAGGTTTTGCTCCGACTTAAGAGCGCCGGTCTCGATGCCCTTCCTGGCGGTGGTGCTGAGATTTTTAGTCCTCATGTTAGGAATATGATTGTCAGGGGAAAATGTTCTGGTGAAGAGTGGCTTGATACAGCAGGTCAGGCACATAGCCTGGGTATAAAGAGCAATTGCACAATGCTGTTTGGTCATATAGAGAAGCCTGAGCATATAATTGACCATATTATGAGAATCAGGGAGCTCCATAAGAAAACTGATGGTTTTACTACCTTCATTCCATTAAAATTTAGTTTAGATAATACAGAATTAGAACTAAAAAGGAAAATCATTCGAGAAAGTCCTGCAACATATGATCTGAGAGTAATAGCTGTTTCAAGGCTCCTATTGGCAAGGACCCTGAACAATATCTCAATTTACTGGGTTTCACTGGGCAAGAAACTTGCCCAGGTCGCTCTATCGTATGGAGGGAATGACATGGTCGGAACGGCATTTTCCGAAGAAATATTCAAAGCAGCAGGTAAGAGCTCGGGTACTTCCATCCAGGAGCTGTCAGTCTTGATTAGGGAAATCAAAAGAGATCCTGCTCAGAGGGATACTTTTTTTAATATAATTAAAAGATTTTAGCCGCGGCCATTCGATTATTTTCAACGAAGGAATATAGCATATTAATCAAGCCCAGGCTAATAAAATGGATTGTATAACTCAAAGTGAATTCAGGGGGAAAAACTAACTTTTGGGGCTTGTAGTATTCTCCTTGAATTTGCCATTAAAAATATTTGTTCAATCGACTTTTTACCAATTTCACCCATCTCCACAGTCAGATGGTTTACGTACATTTTGATAAATTTAGTAATCAAATTTCTTGGTTGTCCTCTACCATATTTCATGGAATAGTCTACAGCTGCATCAAGATTATTAAGGCCATACAGAATTGAAGCCCTGAAAAGTTCATTAAACCTACTAATTTGCCCTGGTTTCAAAGACCTGGAGCTAGCAACGTTGATACCTAAAGGCAAAGGAAGTCCATTTGATTTTGAAGCCCACCATTTTCCCAAATCAAGAACCTTATAAAGATCAGAATTTCTGTGGCTATAAGCTATCTGTGCTTCGTGAATTACTAAACCTGCCTCCACTTTATCTGATAAGATTGCTTCAACGATACGGTCAAATGGCATTACTTTTTCTTTGACTTTACCCAATGCAAGTTTCAGTAATAAATTGGCAGAAGTCATTCTTCCAGGTATTGCAATTACACTTTTCTTCAGTTTAGCATGGTATATTTTATCTTTTGACAGTACAACAGGGCCATAAT
>JALZGI010000295.1 GCA_030861105.1 Thermoproteota archaeon | reverse complement strand
GGAGTAAGAAGGACAAGCGTGAATGCTACCGGCTCAACAAAAGAGACCCCCAGTGCCCTTATCAGGCCAGAACCAAAGACTGATGTGAAAATTGCTAGTCTGAAGGCTGTCGCGACAAGCATGCCTTGGAAGAGAAGAACATCGAAATTCCCATGGGAGCCTGAAAGCGAATCTATAGCAAGGCCCGCTGCGATTACAGTAGACCATAGCATATTTCCAAAGGCAGATACGTGAAATACCTTGGATAATCGGTTTGTAGGTGTCCCCCGCAGGAGAATGTAATCTAAAAAACTCGATGCAAGCGCAGCCGATACGCCATATAATAATAATGCGCTATAATTAGCAGTTCCATCTGCGGCCGCACCGTACAGAATAAAAAGAATACCAATGAGGGCAGCCGAGACTATTGATATCGAAACAGAAATCTTGTACGAAGAAGGGTTGAGTCTGGTAATTGACCATCTTTTGTGAATATTTGTGATGCTGTCTTGCTGAGCACTAACCATTCGAAGGTTTTTCTTTGCCGATTCAGACTGGGAAGACTACTCTTATTATTAAGGATACTCCGATCAATGCTCCTGCTATTCCAAGAACAATCTCGGGTCTAACTTTAAAACCTCTAGTTTCGTCCTCAAAGAACCGTAGCAACCCGGCACTGGATGCTGGAAGAGGAGCATTTTTCTTCTTACTCATTATTGCAACAGATATGAAGATACAAGCTTATTAAATACATTCCGGGACTGTATTGATTGTACTACCAGTTATTTGTCTTGTAGCAAAGACAATGAGGATAAGGAAGAGAGAAATTACAATGGAGATATTATGATGAGCAATCAAGGAGGCTCCGCCACAATAGTAGTATATTTTAAAAAAGCATCTATATCTCCTTACAATCAGCTTGGTTAAGCGGCAATCAAAAAAATGCAAAAATAAGATTAAGAAAGCTATCGGACTGACCTTTTAAAACTGACCATTATTCCAACAGACGGTCGACTTCATTTATCTTCTCTAACAATTTTAGATAAATGCTTATTCTCTTGGCTTCTCGTCGCAGGATCTCTACCTCATATTCTTCTTCTTTTATTTTTGTAATTTCGCTTGTTATCTTTTCAATAAGCAATAGACTTGCTCTTTGCAGACGTCGTTGCCCTAACACCTCTTTTTTAGTTTGAGATTGTTGATATTCTTCATGCTCTTCAATATCCGGTTCTCTGTCGGCAAGAGTCTGGGGTCTGGGCGCCTCCTGCCCAGAACGCCTCCTGAGTTGCTTATTTAATTTTGAATATTCTTGGTCCGATACGTAGCCCGCAGGACTACCTTCACGGACGTCGACAGAGTGCTGCTGCCGCTGCTGTTCTTCCCTCTGGCTGGGGTTTGACTTTTCAAGTTGACTCTTTTCATTTCCACAGTTTATACATGTAACGTTGTTTCGGAATCGTACCTGGACACCATTGCACAATTCGCAGGGCTCGTTGATGAGGGTCCCTCCCTTAGTAAGTAAGGAGGCAGCCTCCTTCAGCTTCGACGAATCTCGTTCTTTGTCGTCAGCCGACATATTGGCTGTGATATTGTAAATTAGGCATTTATATGATTGCAGGTCTTTTACTATGCGATAGTTGAGCTAGAATTCTTACGTTCTTAGATTGACAAGAAAAGTGACGATTTCCAGGCCAGTCACAGACAGGTCCTGATAGCCAGCTCGTAAATATTATCTGTTGGATAGTTAATCACTGCAGCTGATCTGGGTAGGCAAGGCTTAATAGTGAGATTAGGAAAATTTAATTTGATAGATGGCGGTAATATGCAAGAAATGCGGCCTTCCAGATGATCTTTGTGCCTGCGGTGAGCTGGAAAAAGAAGAAACCAGAATTGTTGTCCGCCTTGAGACCAGGCGATTTTCTAAAACTACGACTTTGATTGAAGGTATTGATCCAAAATCAAGTAACATGAATACAATGGTAAAGGAGTTGAAAAGCAAATTTGCTTGCGGTGGAACAGCAAAAGCTGGATTCATTATGTTACAGGGAGATCACAGAGAAGACGTCAAGGGGTTCCTGGTAAAAAAGGGCTTTACAGAATCCGCTATTGAAGTTCAATAAATAAATAAATAAAAAAACAATTATTTAATGTCTCAATTTGTAGAACTTCTCATGAGCAATTTTCTCAAGGTGTTCCTGTTAAGTATTACCTACAATCGGTATAACCATGGTAATAAGATGACATAACAGAATGATTGGGCAGGGTGAGTATTTTACCTTCTTCAGGCTAAACTGTCAGGTCTACGCCCTTATTAAGAGTCAATTGAACTGAACTGGATTGAATTTGGGACTCGTAATGTATTATAATCTAAGATGCATCTTGAGGCCCTTGTACCTATTCCTAATAGTGACCTCTGTAACTCCTGCGGCCTCAGCAACATCTTTCTGGGTCTTATTTTCACCGTTCATCACACAAGCGACATATAACGCGGCAGCCGCTAATCCCATTGGATCCTTGCCGGCAGAGATCTTTCCTTCTTCGGCTTTCTTCAGGATTTCTAAGGCCTTACGCTTAGTCTTCTCTGAGAGTCCTGCTTTACTTGCTATCCTTGCAACACATTTTACCGGATCCACGACTGGCATTTTCAGGTCCAATTCTCTTATCAGTAATCTGTAACACCTAGCGACATCTTTCTTCTTGATATTGCTTGCATTTGCGATGTCCTTTAACGTTCTCGGGGTCTCTGTGTCCCTGCAGGCAGCATAAAGCGCAGCAGCGACCAGTGCTGAAATTGACCTGCCTCTAACCAGTCCCTTTTCGAGTGCCTTTCTGTAGACATATGCTGCCTTTTCTATAACCGCGTCTCCGACAGCAAGTTTATCTTTTAGTCTATCCAGCTCGCTAAACGCTTGTCTGAAATTTCGGTCCACCGGCTCATGAACTTGGCTCCTGCTATCCCAGGTCCTTAATCGCTCAATGGTACTTTTCATAGAAGCCGAAAGGGGTTTCCCTGAAGCGTCTTTATCTATAGGTCCAATAATCGTAGCAAGACCCATATCGTGCATGGCCAAGGAAGTCGGGATACCAGCTCTACTCCTGTCTTCATGCTCCTCCTTTGAAAACGCGCGCCACTCAGGTCCAGTCTCTTCGATGCGTTCATTTATAACAAATCCACAATTACCACAAAACATCTCCCCGCTTGAATTGTCCGTGACCATTGGACCTTTTCCGCAGCGAGGGCATCTATCACCAAACACAGCGACATCTTTAACCAATTCTACCACCATAAAACCCCGACTTTTAAGTAATCTCATATAAATATTTTATCCTATTATATAAATATTATCAAACCAATTTGACTACTTGTCAACAGTCATTCTAACTTAGAACATTTTTCTGTCCCAACAACATTCCCCAAAGATGATGAGACTACACTTAATATGTTATGTGCATGGTCAGGAATAAGGCAAGAATTCAGAATATTAATTAATGGAGTTCATCCATAAGATGTTTAATGAATATATTGCCGCAAAAAGTACCACGGTCTTTTATTGAAAACAGCGAAGAGTGGATACAATCGTCAATTGTGTCTGACTCTCATTTACAAAGATGGGAAAAAAGGGGAAGTAACCTCGTCGCAACAAGCAGTCCCGGTAGCCTATATTGTGACGTAAATATTGAAAATGATGAGTCGACTGGGTCTTCTGGCAGTTTGGGACACTTCCCTGAGCACAATCAAGATAGAGATAATGGTGCTCGAGTTCCAGGCGTGAATGATTTGCACTCTTCAAAGGATATGCTCGCAAAAATGCTACGACAACATGGCCCACATTACCAACAAGCAACTAACATTAGGAATTATTTATCAAGTTCTTATCTCAATCCAAGGTTAAAATTGGGGCTGGGAAGTTTCCTGCCATTTAGCAGAAAATGAGTATTGCGAATCTACGACAATAACAGATCATAACAGGCTTGTTCGCAGGGCTACGAAAGTATGATGCAGCTAGAAAATAGTTAGTAGAGACACCATTGATGGCCCGGACATAGAATTTGTCATATTCTTTTTTTTACTTCTGCTTCACTTCGACATTGCTTCTTTTATCCTCGTTTTATGTTGTCTCCGCAGCATTTTTTGTCTCGGCTCACGCCGACGGTGCCAGCAGCGGATCGGCTGATTCAAAGAAGGGATCATTTGTGGAGACAGTAAGGTTCACTAGGTACCCCGACCAGAACAGGGCATTAGAGCAGATAAAGCGAGGAAATATTGAGATATATTATTTTGCAATCCCATTGGAAGTTGTACCTGAAATGATGAGTAATCCTTCTGTACAAATTTATGACAGAACTGCGGGCTCATTTGGGTTACTGTTCAATCCTGCTCCGACTAATGATAGTGGCAAATCACTTAATCCGTTTCAACTAAGAGAAGTACGCTACGCGATGAACTTTCTGATAAATCGTGAATTTGTTGTAGATGAAATACTAAAGGGTTACGGATCTGTCCTTATTGATCCGTTCGGTCAGTATTCGCCAGAGTATCTAAATGTAATTGACACTGTTGAATCCCTCGGCATAGGTTACAATCCAAAGCTTGCCGAGAAAATGATTGCAGATGCACTCTCTTCAAAAGGCGCCGTGAAGGATAGTGAAACTGGGAAATGGACTTTCGCTGACAAGCCAATAACAATAAAGATATTTATTAGAAGTGACGACCCCCGCAGAAAGTCTTTAGGGGATTTAGTTTCCTCGGAGCTTAACAGGATTGGATTTACCGTCACCAAACTGTATGGTGATCTTGCCAAGTATAATTCCCTCATACCTGGATCAAACCCTCAGGACTTTCAGTGGCATGTCTACACCGAAGGTTATGCTGGAACCTCTGCATTTGTCAAATACAATCCTGTGATAACCTCCCAAATGTATGCGCCCTATGCTGGTAATATGCCTGGGGGTCAGCAGCCAGCGTTTTGGAATTACCAGAATGCTAGTCTGGATGAAATAACGCAAAAGATCAGCTTCTTTAATTTTACTTCTGAAGCAGAAAGAAACGAATTAGTAAGAAATGCGACCAAAGGAGGAATACAAGAGTCAGTAAGAATTTTTGTGGCCCAAAATACTGAACCATACATTGCTCAGTCTAATGTAAAAGGGCTAATTAACGACTTTGGTGCTGGTATAACAAGTAAACTCTCACTCATTAACGCGCAGCCTCCAAACTTAGATTTGCTGAACATAGGTGTCAAGGAAATCTACCAAGGAGCATGGAATAACGTCGGTGGTTGCGGTGATACTTTTTGCACAAGCATATATTCGGCATTGGGCGACGGTGCAACTTTCAGAAACCCCTACACCGGCGAGGTAATTCCCATGAGAAATGTTTGGAAAAATATCACCACAACTGGGCCAATAGAAAGAATGAAAGTCGCTCCAGATGCTCAGACGTGGGATCCCTATTCCCAGAAATGGAAGAATGCTGGAAATGATACATTTGCGCTTAGCAAGGTAGAATACAAGCTGTTGTACTCTAATTGGCATCATGGTATAGCCATGGATAGATCCGACATTTTATATCCATTATATTTCGCATTTGAGTGGGGTACGGACCAAGGGAAAGGAGACCTCACAGTCGACCCAGAGTATACGGCAGCCGTAAAGGAGGCCCTTCCTCTCACAAAAGGGATTCGATTTATTAATGAAACTGTGATTGAGTCTTTCGTTGATCAATGGCATTATGATAAAAAGGAAATTGCTGACACGGCGACTGCCTGGGCCGGACAGCCTTGGGAAATAACTGCAGCCACCGAAAGACTGGTAACCGATGGAAAGGTAGCCTATTCCACAGGACAAGCAACTGCTAAAAATGTACCATGGCTTTCCCTCATATTGCCGTCACACGCTGAATTAATACTTGCAGAACTACAAAAAATGAAGTCAGAATTATTTGTACCTCCTCCACTGGTAGGCATAGTCGACGAAAGAGAAGCAATCCAAAGATATGATGCAGCTATAAGCTGGATTCAGAGTCACCGGCACGCAGTTATAGGTAATGGTCCTTTTTATCTTGATGCGTATAATCCCTCCGCAGGAATTATTACAATAAGAGCATTCAGAGACCCGAGTTATCCATTTCCCCAGGGCTATTGGTCAGCCTACGCAAATCCTGAATTAGCTATCATAGAAGAAGTTGCTGCTCAGAGGTACCTAAGCCCCGGAGAACAGCTACGTGTTCGCTTAAATGTCACGATTGGGGGCAAGCCAAGTAATGACGCAACAGTGAATTACTTTCTTTCAGATAGGGATGGCAAAGTTATCTTGAGCGGCCAAGCAGAGCCATTAGTAGACGGCAGCCCCATCTCACAACAGCAAGGAACATATGAATTCAGTTTGAATAGCAGTGATACATCAAAGCTAAAAGTAGGTCCAAACTCGCTGAAGCTATTTGCCAATAGCGAGGAAGCATTTAGACCAGATATATTTGCAGTCCCACTGATAACCACTGTTAGAGGTGAGGACTAGACCGCAATGATTCCAGAAAAGTAACTCAAACGTTCAAAAACAAAGATCATTGGGGACTAGCAGTATATGATTATAGGATAATATTTATACAAACAACATAGAATACATGATGATAAAGCCAAGTAA
>JALZGI010000275.1 GCA_030861105.1 Thermoproteota archaeon | reverse complement strand
ATACTTTAGAGGCCCTTACCTATCTAGCTGCTCATACGAACAAAATTGCACTGGGAACATCTGTTATAGATATGCTATTTCACAATCCTGTAGTATTGGCAAGAAGGTTTGCTACACTTAATATCTTATCGGAAGGAGGAACTATAGCAGGATTTGGTATTGGTTGGCTAAAAGATGAATATCAGGGTTCCAATATACCATTAAGTGATAGAGGTAAAAGAGCAGACGAATATATTCAATTAATAAAAAAGATATGGACAGATGATATTGTTAAGTTCAATGGGAGATATTATAGTATACCTGCCTCTAAGATAGGGCCCAAGCCTCTTCAAAAGCCACATCCTTCTATCTATATGGGAGCATCTAGTCCAGGAGCATTTAGAAGAATGGTAAAATATGCAAATGGGTGGATAGGTTTGATTTATGGAACACTTGAAAATTTTGAGGACACAATTAATACTATAATGGACATGGCTAACCAAGAAAAAGAAAAGGAGAATGAAGAAGCAAGGAAAAATAGGAGTGATTTCAAAGTAATTCTTTTGACCTATCCAAAGGTAATAGAGGAAAGGGAACAAAATTCATCCAAGAAAGAATACCTAAGAGCTCCAATGACAGGAACTATGGACGAAATAGGCAGTGATCTCAAAAGAATTAAGGATATGAGAGTAGAACATGTCATATTTGGTTATAACTTTGGACTAATTGGGAGAGATGTAGATAAAATGATAGAAACAATAAAAGAGCTTTCTAAATTCTGCTAACCGTTACTAGAGACTGAAAGAACTCAATCCTACTATTTAGTTTATGCAAATGGTATGATAGATCATAAGATCAGTGTACAAAGCTTTAACTGAGCAATATGAAAACCTGATCCTTCTCAGTTTATAGATACTATCATAGGATGTAAGTACTGCAAAACCAAACCGGCAGAGATATTCCAAGGAAGTGGTGAGTTCTGTTTGAGCTGCTGGCAGGAGAAAACTCTTCCTGATGTTTAGCTATACTTCACTAATGATTTTCAAATTTATTTTATTCATATGCCATGGATCAACAGACTCAAGAACAGAAGGGAATATTCAGAACCGACAGGCTAACAAATAACTTACTTCTTTTATGTCTTCGATACTGGCTGTAGCAGAGGTCTCTATAGGTGCTATTTTATAGCCAGCATATTCAAGACGTTTGTTCGCTTTGTTGTACATACGTATTGCTTGACTGATGATTCTTCTAGATTATTTGCAAGAGCTCTGACAGTTATGCGTGCACCTTTGGCTGTCTGCTCTATCCTTGTACTATGAGAAAACTGTGCTAGAAACTCTACTTGGACTTCTCAACTCACATGCTTCTAGGAACATATCGTACCTCTCTCCTTTTAAAGGACATGGCAGATTGTGCGCTAAGGATTCATGACATCTCATCATGCTCTTCTTCCCTCGCGGAGTTAAAATCTTCGTGACCCATTCTATCCAGCACCATATATTTATGGTCAAAAAAGAAATAGTCGTAAATATAATCTGAAGAGGCTGTAAATCATCAAGCTGAACTGTCGGGGGGACTATATACACTGGCGTATTGCATCCCACCGAACCTGGACCACTGACTCTCTAATTAGCAACTAATAAGTAGGACCTAAAATTATGCCAAATATGGTTCACAAACCACTGGCCTCACTCAAATCTTGTTGCTTTATTAGCACCATTGTATAATATTTATTGGAATTGCAGAAGACAAAAGACACTCAGGATCAGTACTTGAGCATAAATCAGAAAGTCACCTGTTAAGTCCGTATGCCATGTTCAACGTCCTTTAAGAGATTTATGTCGCTTAAAGTATATCATTACCTTGTATTGCCCTCTTCAGGTTTCCGTTGTCCAACCTGCGGTAATACCATGGTTAAGAAGACAGTAGATACTAAATTGGGCTACAGGGAGGCCTGGCATTGCAACTATTGTGATGAATTTTATAGCGATAAAAGATTAAAGAAAATACTATCAAGTATATAGGGGAAGGCTTATCGTATTTGTAGCAGAATGACAATTATTGATGGAGATTATCGAATATCCATAGTAACCATTGTCAAGAGTTAATCGCTCTTGCAAAAAACTACCTGGATAAAGGTGTAGTGAACCCACTCACCGGCGTCTAAAGAAAGTAATAGAGTTGGGATATGACTCATCCATGAGAGGAGTCGCCAAGAGGAGAAACTACATATTTCCACTTAGATTTATTGGCCCCGAACATGTTAAGTACCTTATCTTAGGTCAGAAGTCAAATCGAGATAACATGCTGTACGGTATATTT
>JALZGI010000266.1 GCA_030861105.1 Thermoproteota archaeon | reverse complement strand
GACCTCAAGTCTTGCAGGCTCTTGAAATAATGACCATGCCTCATCTCCTCCCACAAAAGAAGACATAGACAGAATCACATGACAGCAAAAGTAGATCCGAACACGAGCAGAATTACTCAGTACCGAGCTTCTGTAAAAATAGCATTTGGCGTAGAACATGAATCCTAACTAAATGCAAGATACTATAATATCCTATTAAAAATGGAAGAAGACATAACCCTATCCTTTTTTGTACTTGCTACGATCTTTAACCAACTCACTAATGCTCCTTTATTACTCTAATAGAGCGTGTAGCTATTATCGACATAGAGTCTGAAATGGTTATATGTTGGCCCCATAGTAGTATTAAAACCTCTCCCTTTGGAGGCACTAGAAACAACCAATGCAAATACAGTTTTTTTGTTGGCAAGATCAACCTAAACAGCACTACAAATACAGATTCATGGAAAGTAGAATTATACTCACACTAGGAGCCTGCATAAAAGTATCATAAATTAAAAAATAGTTCAACTGTCTAGCTCTCCAATTTGCGGCGTCTATGGTAATAAAAATGCCAGCCCTAGGAGATTATCAAAAAGAGTAACTTGATCTAAGATCATCCTTAGCAACTTTACCCAGGATCCCTTTTATGGGATATTCGGATAACTTTAATCGGTGCATGAACAGGATTTATGAATATGAAAAAACCCGATTTGAAAGCAATTGATATCAATGGAACACAATTGCATTATATGATGTTTGGAGAAAACAATAAGCAATCAGTAATTTTTACACCCGCCGCGTTTACCGATTATCGTGTATGGCAATTCCAAGTTGAACCTTTCTCGCGCCATTATAGAGTCATTTCATATAGCAGAAGACACTCTTATCCAAACGAAGTGGAAGAGAATTTTCATTTTACTACGGAAAACAGCGGAATCCACCAATATGCTTATGATCTGGCAGAGCTAATTAGAAAGTTAAACTTGGCGCCAGCGCATCTTGTTGGTCACTCCGATGGCGCATTTGTAATGCTATATTGTGCATGTAGAAATCCTAGCCTTGTAAAATCCCTTGTACTTGGAGAACCTGCTGTGTTACCAATACTTGCTGCAAGCCAAGTAGAAGAAGATAGGAAAATGTTTCAAGATTTTTGGGAAAATGCTGTCAAGCCTGCAGCGGAGGCATTTCGTCGTGGAGAATTTGAAAATGGAACGAGGATATTTATGGATGGGGCGATGTCCAAAGGCTATTTTGACCAACTTCCTCAACCAATTAGACAGTCAATGATGGATAATGCAAAAGCGTTTCTAAAACAGTCAGAAAATCCAATGCCGATGGACTTCAACCTGCAGGAGCTAAAACATATTTCTTCTATCCCAACACTTTTTGTAAAGGGAGAACACAGCCCAAAATTTCTTCATCGCATAGTCGATATTCTTGCACAGCACCTACCGAGATCTGAACAGGTCATTATTCAAGGAGTCACACATGATCTTGGTAGAACTACCAAAACAGAGATATTCAATTCAGAGGTTATGGAATTTTTGGCGAGGAATTAATTAGCTAGGCTAGTTAGCTGGCCAGTTTTTCAGTAAGGTTTCCTTTCTTTCATTCTAGGATTCCTTATATGAGCCATTTCTCCTGGATCTGGCACCAGGGACAATGCATAAAGGCAGCACAGGATCGATATAGAGAAAAGGAAATTACAAGAATGGAGCTGGAGGAACGAAAAGATGAATGCAAGAAAACGGATTTCAGGCCAAAGGTAGAAGTTAGGGTCTTGGGAGTAGAATAAGATTTTTCTTGCTCGTTGATCCAACTTTGCTAAGAATGGGGGGCTCCAACATATGTATCCATTAGTTGGACTATAACTTCATTCAGGATATGAGTCTGACTGGACTATTTTCGATTATCGTCCTCAGAACTACTCAGTATAGATGTATACCAACTGTGACAATGGATTTGTGGTAGTGACAACAATCAAGGCAGTGAAATTCCTGTTGTTTTTAGTTGTCTCATCACATAGTTAACCTCAGAGGCTATCACACCCTCTATAGTAGGCTTACTATTATGGTCTCTTTTATTATTATGGTAATTATGCAGCATAGCATTAATGAGTTGGGAAATCATTTCTGCATCATAGAAAGCACTAGCTTCAGAGAGCAAGTCGGCTATCCTTGATACATTAGATCCAACATTACCGCTGATTTTCCCATTTACAATTAAACTCCCAAACTTTTGAACCGACTCAAATACTCCTATGTTGTATGCAATAAATGCAATCTTCTCAGTAGGTATAATATCTATAGGTTCGTCTTCTCCACGTTGCATGTATTATACTAATATTATACCATTCATCGTAATAACTAATTACATAGGAAGCTTTGATGTCACAAATGAAATGAAATACGATCTAGGGTGGCGCGTATTTCTTGGTTACTCAATATCACTCGATCTCATCAGTGGTCTAGATTATTAGTCTTCTCTTCGTCCAAATGCAGCAATTGATACATGGTATGACATAAACTGGTGATAGTAACAAGGCAATTTAGTACAAACATGTGTGATGAAATGATCCAGAGCTGTTGCTGAATGTTGTATTAACACCTCGGGTTAACTTCTTCCTGGTTTGCTATGTTGCAGTCTCTTATGCGATTCTAGAATACTACCATTTTAAAAGTTCTTTACATATTTCACAATGATATGATACAAGCTTGTTTGCTTATGTAGCCGACAAAGGTTTGCTCTTTTTATACCATCGTAAAGATAATAATACTAATGCTTGTAAGAATAGAGAATTCATTTGTGCAATTAGCCAATAAATTAGGCAAGCCCTTTTCCGAAAGTGACAAAGAGAAATTGGCTCAAGCTCTTGAGTTGAATTATGACAAAATTCGATCAGTGATGTCTGCACAGGAAAATACTAAGGAGCAATCTAAACCAACAATTATTGAATTAGGAAATATTGGTGTAAGATTCTTTGCTTTGAACATTTATTTCAGTAGAGATGAAATGGGCGACGATATACCTTTCTCCATAAGAGAGTTGTTGCCAGCCCAGTCTCCTGTTCGTATAGACATAATGGCCACTAATTCTTCTAAATCAACTGATGATTCGCAACGAAATTACTTAAAAGTGGGCGACGTTTATGATGATGGCGACATTCATTCGCATTATATTAAGGAGGTCAGGCAAGAAGATCAGGGAATTCACCCTCATGACCTATAAATGGAAAGAGAAAAAGATGGTGTGCAAGCCATCAAGGTTGTTAGCTACTATGACGACCTTCTTCTTGTTTTTGTTCTTTCATCGACTCTGCCATTTGTATTGCTCTGGGCTCATCTTTCATTGTATCCGAAAGTATATTTTCCTTCCCTCTCTCTTCCTCCTTCTCGTCCTTATGTGATTCTCCTACCATTTCAACTTTAACACTATCTATACGAATAACATAATCCAGATTGCAATGCTTCGACGTATATTTTGGCTGACTAAAATTATCAAAATTTGCATTCCATTCTAACTGTCCTCCACATTTACTACATTGAGAATCTGTGAGAGCATAATGAAGTGATGTGGGCGTGGCATCTTGTTCTACTCTCGGCATTAAATCTCTATTATATTAAATACACTCTATTGTTTATCATAATATGCCTTGTTAGCATCGCACAAAATTCTACGGACAAACGTCTCGTAGTCACATTAGCTCTAAACTGAAGTAACAAAAATAATGTAAGATATATGGTTATGACGGTAACATCAAGATTCCGACATGCTGTCCACTACTCATCTTCCACAATTTTGATATATTTCCTTCCTTCACATAGATTATTGACTAAACTAATGGTCAAATGTAAAAATTGTGGATTCAAGTTCCCTTCATTTACACAAATAAATGAGGTGGCATTTGAAACTACACCCATTGCAATTACTGCAGAACAATGCCCTGGTTGTAATGAGATGTTATCCTATAGTAAAAACGACTATTTTTTTGAATGATTATCAGTAATCCATAAAATTCACCGAACTGAAATGAAAAAGTAATAGAGGAGTAAATGTAAATGTAAACATCCAACAAACAAGACATTAGGAGTGTTTGCATTTAGCCGGGAGAATTGCAAATGACTGACTTCTGGTTAATCTAATTGCCTCTATGTTATAAAAGAAAGTTTCGACTGGAATGTATATACCGTCCAATAAGCACAAAGGGTAAAGTAAATCAAAGCAATTGAGTCTTAAGTTATGGAGGCCGGATCTCACGAACTGATAAATTCCGAAAATCTACACTTGCGGTATCATCCCATCTAAATGTTACAACCGGAGAGCCCCAAGTAACAAGTTGGTCTGCTGTTCCTCCACATCGATTCATCGTAGAGCCCCAACCTCCTTTATCTACATACTCATGGATCTTTTTCCATGTGTTATTATTATTCTGGTCAATCCACATTTCCAGTTTGGGATAGGAAGTGCCATTTTGCTCTATATTGTATACAACACTTTTCAGTCCAATCCACTTATTTGTTAGATTTCCTAATCCATCAATAATTTTATGCTCTGGCATCCATGCTGATTTAGGCTGTTCACTATAATGTACATGCCACTCTTCTTTATCAAAAGTTACTGAGCCATCAAAATGTAGTTTTAACTTGTAATCAGATCCACCACAGCCATTATGGGTTCTATTATGCCATATGCTTCGGCTATAGGTGCTGTATTCATCTACCACATAATCATTTAATTTAAAATATCCTGTCATCTCAACATTTTTCCAATCTGAGGGTTTGTACCAATAACCTCTTTCTTCAATTATGCTGTGATTATACGTATCCATTCCATCCTTGTCTCTGAAATCACCTGAACCATTAGTCCAAATATTCAGCGTAGTTTGTCCTTTTGAATCGACAAACCAACTGCCATCTTGATTCTTACTAAGATTAGCATTTGTATCAAATCTTGTGTCATTTTGTGGGTTAGAACCCATAAACCACTGATCCCCGCCCTTTATTGTTGGATATATCATAATGGCTCCTTCGGTCATCGTTCTATCTTCAGTATTAACAGACGGCAGTTCATATTGTGCGGCAACATCTATAGTATGGTAATTGTACGCAGCAATAACAACTATAAAAACTGTCGAAATATGGGAGTGTAAGATTTTTGAACCAAACATACTTGTAAGAAGCCTGTAAAGACATTAGTCAAATTTACTAATAAGCTTAAATCAGGTAAACTCAGATCTCAAGCAATTAGGATTTGATGTTTAATAAAAGTACTACCTTGGCAAGCAAATAGAATTAACATAAGTCATGCTCTCATAATACCTTATATTCTATGTTTTGTCATCCCGCATATTCATAGTGCAATTCAGGATGGGTTAAGGTAAATTTGATAATGGCACCTTAGAGGGATGGGACCAGACAGCAGCTGCAAATCTTCCTCCTGGAAATAAGGCATCATATATTTTCTTCAAAACTGTATTAAGATTCAGCAGAAACATTAATCCCCATCTATAGACAGCTACATCAAAATGAATTTGGTAAGTCAAGTTTCTCTATATTAATCTCCTTAAATGTAATATTTTGAAAACCTAGAGCCTTACTTCTATCCCTTTTATCTCTACATCTGTGCTGAGAGTCTGTAGCCAGAATATAGCTAAAAAGGGATAAAAGATTGTTTGTACAATGTATTGTAGGACGGCGGCAATGGCTGCCAGAAGTATA
The DNA here is from genome assembly GCA_030861105.1 of Thermoproteota archaeon. Classification (GTDB taxonomy): domain Archaea; phylum Thermoproteota; class Nitrososphaeria; order Nitrososphaerales; family Nitrososphaeraceae; genus TH5893. Next base: position 10,704 of record JALZGI010000266.1, on the reverse strand, counting down.
TGGAAAGGGGCTATATCGTTTGGACTAGTGAATATTCCGATTCAGGTTTTCTCCGTAGTACAAAAAGAAGATTATACGTCCTTCAATCAATTATGTGAAAAAGGCCATAAAATTAAAAATAAAAAATGGTGTCCTGTAGAAGAAAGAGAAGTCCCATGGTCTGAAGTCAGAAAAGGGTATGAGATTGCAAAAAATGATTATGTGGTAATCGAAAAGGAAGACCTAGAGAAAATCAAACTCAAAACAACCAACACAGTAGAAGTCAAGGAGTTCATAGAATCAGAGGAGTTTGATCCCTTATTTATTGAAAAGAGTTACTATGTTGGACCTGATACAGAGAAGAAAAAGAAGACCGACAATACAGTTACCATTGCACCAGCAAAGGCTTATTCTTTATTTGTCAAGATACTAAATGAAACTAAAAAGATAGCAATAGGTAAAGTGGTACTAAGAGAAAAAGAACATTTAGTGGCATTGAGAGCATATCAGAGGGGCCTTGTAATGCATCAGCTAAAATATCTTGACGAAATGAGACCAATGGATGAAATTGGAAAACTGGATAGTTCTCCAAAAATTGATGCTAATGAATTATCTTTAGGTAAAAGGTTAGTAGAAAATCTTACAGCCAAAGAGTTTGACCCTGGTCAATACTCAGATGCTTATGTCGAAGAACTTGAGAAATTAATAGAAGCAAAATCTAGAGGAGAAAAAATTACTATTGAGAAAGAAGAAAAGCCTGAAGAAACCACAGACTTGCTGAAGGCTCTAAAGGCTAGCATTGACCTGAAAACCAAACCGTCAAAACAAAAGAAAGGTGGTAGTAGTAACAGCAGTAGTAGTAAAGAATAGAGATGCTGGAATATTGAGATATACGAATAATAGCAGTAATTACTTTCAAGACAAAATAACAAGGCAATAAGAATAAAAAATTATTGAAAGCATTGCTACACCTAGATTTCCAGACAAAAAGATGTTAGAAGAATATAACAAGAAAAGAAACTTTGTAAGAACTCCTGAACCAAGAGGGAATAAAAAACAATATGTAGCCAACAAAAGTAGATTCGTAGTCCAAAAGCACGATGCAACCAGATTACACTATGACTTTAGGCTTGAGGATGAGAAAGAAGGAGTTTTGAAATCATGGGCTGTTCCAAAGGGCATCTCTCTTGATCCTAAAATAAAGAGGCTGGCAGTATTAACAGAAGACCATCCAGTTGATTATCTGCTCTTTGAGGGTATAATACCTGAAGACAGTTATGGTGCTGGCACTGTTATTGTATGGGATACAGGCACCTATATATCAGAACAGGAAATCTCAGACCAATTTAAAAAAGGAAAGATTACTTTTTCGTTATTTGGTCAGAAATTAAGAGGAAAATTTAAGTTAATAAGAATTCATTCAAGAGAGGAAAAAGAAAATCAGTGGCTTTTGATGAAATTAGCTGATGGATTTGAGTCAGAGGAAGATTTGACTATTAACAAACCAGAATCTGTTTTGACCGGAAGAACAAATGATGATCTGAAAATAGGGGGAGACCATGAAGATAAAAGAGCCAGAAGTCATGCTAGAAATGTAGAAGATACAATCAAAAAACAAGCAAACAAAACTCGGAAGACGACGTATGTTAACAACAATATTACTAAGGTTACTGATCAGCAACAAAAGGAAGAATTTCCCACCAAAATCAAGCCAATGTTATCAACGCTAGTGGATAAGCCCTTTGACAATAAAGATTGGGTTTTTGAAGTCAAATGGGATGGAGTACGTTCAATACTTTTTTTGCACAAGAAAAAGGGAATATTAGAGATGCAATCAAGGAATGGGAAATCAATCACTCATCGTTATCCTGAACTGGTAAAGACATTGAGCTTCTCAAATCCTTCTTCCCCTTCTCCGGTAATAAAGTGCAGAGAATCAGTAGTTTTGGATGGTGAAGTTGTAGTATTAGACACGAAAAATGGTATTCCTAGTTTTCAAAGCCATCAGAGAAGAATGAATGTTGACTATGTTAAAGAAATTGAAAATTTATCCAAGGAAATACCAGCAACATATTATTTTTTTGATATCCTTTATCTTGATGGAATCAACTTACAGGGACTTTTTTTCTTAGAGAGGAGGAAAATTCTATCTGACGTTATTGCAAAAGAAAATGCTAGGATAAAAATATCTCATTTTATCGAAGAGAAGGGCAAGGAGGTTTTTGATAAGACTAAAAGTATGGGACTAGAAGGATTAGTGGCCAAGCATAGGTCAAGTACATACAAACAGGGAATTCGTTCAAGAGATTGGTTAAAAATTAAACATATCAAAACACAAGATTGTATTGTAATAGGCTATACCAGAGGAGAAGGAAACAGAGAATATTACTTTGGTTCACTTCTTCTTGCAATTTATGATCCTAATACTAACAAATTAAGATTTGTGGGTCATACTGGAAGCGGGTTTGACTTTGTTCAACTTGACGAAGTATATTCGAAGCTCAAAGCGATGAGCATCGAAAAATGTCCAGTTGATTATGTACCTTATACGAATAGAGATCCGATTTGGATAAGACCTGAACTTGTAGCCGAAATAAAGTTTAGTGACTGGACTGAAGAAAAAATCATGAGGGCTCCAATCTTTCTTAGATTTAGAGAGGATAAAGCAACCAAGGATTGTCTTATTGAGGGCGAAAGACCTACTGAAAAGGTATTAGAAGAGCCGGCCAACGAAGGAAAATCCAAAAAACCAAAGGAAGAAAACCTTTTGCATAAACAAGCCAGTAGCAATAGTACTTATTCTTCTTCCTTCTCCAACCTTGACAAAGTATACTGGGTCACTACACCAACTCATCCGCAACTTACAAAAAAGGATCTGATCAAATATTATGATAGCATTAGTTCTTACATACTTCCCTATCTCAGAGACAGACCCTTATCTCTTAGCAGATATCCTGATGGGATTAAAGGGAAATCATTTTACCACAAAAACTGGGACCAGGAAAATAAACCAGCGTTTGTACAAAGTGCAAAAATTTATTCTGAATCAAGGGAGGGGCATCTTATCAACTATATTGTATGTAATAACAAGGAGACTCTTTTATGGTTAGCGAACTTGGGTTGCATAGAGATGCATCCTTGGTATAGCAGAATTAACAACTTTAACCTGTGTCAAGAGAGGGATGATATTCTATATGAAGAAAAATGCGGTTTGAACTTTCCTGATTTTATCATATTTGATCTAGACCCTTACATATATTCAGGGCGCGAGGGGAAGGGTCAAGAACCAGAGTACAATCATAAAGGGTTCAAGGCTGCTGTTGAAGTTGCATATATTTTAAGAGACTTATTTAACGATCTGAGAATTGAATCATTCATAAAAACCTCAGGAAAAACAGGCTTACACATTTTTGTCCCTATTGATAACTTGTATACCTACGAACAGACCAGGGCCTTTGCAGAGGTAGTGGGTAAAATTCTACTCAGACGATATCCAGAGAAAATAACTATGGAATGGGATACAGCAAAACGGAAAGGCAAAGTTTTCTTTGATCATAATCAAAATGCTAGAGGAAAAACAATAGCATCAATTTTCTCTGCTAGGCCAACTGAGTCGGCTACTGTATCTATGCCTATTAAATGGAAGGAATTATCAAATGTGTATCCAACAGATTATACTATTCTAAACGTTCCTGATATTCTTAACAAAAGAACAGCAAATTCCTGGGACAGTATACTGGAAAAGAAACAGGACCTACATAGAATCCTAGAAAATATTTCGCAGCTTTCCTGATGACGTAATGCTTTATCTTCCTTGTTTGCTGTGGATACTTCCTCCCTTTTTCTTCCTGTTGCCAGGCCCGCTGCAGCATTTATTATATCAGAATCTTCCGATATTGGAATTTTCTTACTTCCTTTCTGTACCTGTGGCTCTCTGCTTGTTTGAGCCCTCTTCAATACCCTTCACTATATTATCTATGCCTGCATTTTCTTCATCAGTAAATGAACCTCTATTACCAATTGAAACATTATCAGTACCACCTTCCCTCGCTAAATTCCATATTGCTTCCGTATCTTGAGTCTGAGCCTCAGGATTGGTCTGTTTTTGATCTACTCTGCCTGCATCTGATTCACCAATAGAATAGCTTTTTGAAGTCTTTGGCTCTTTATAGTCAATGTTTTTGGTATCTACATTTTTTTCAAGCCTATGAGACATAATTTCTCACTTTATCTAGTACAGCATCATTAAAAAATGGATATAAGCGTAAAAAGGATTGTTCTAAAGAAATGCTAGCTATTATTATTAAATTTGCGATAAAGCGCAATTAAGTTATTGCATGCCTTGCACCTATATTCTCCCTCTTCAGTAAGTGTAACATTTTCACCTAACCTCTCATTTGGATTTTCATAAGTTATTACAGGACAGCCAGTATATTCTTTTTTGCACTTGTTACAATAATATCTTGTAAATCTAGCCTCATTTAGTCTTCCTATATTTCCTAAAAATATATGTGGAACTCCAAGGCTTGCTTTAATTTCCTCTTGCTCAGTTAATTTGGCAAAAGCATAGCCACCTGAGCCTAGCAATTTCTTTTCCTCTAGATCTTCTCCATTTGGATTAGCATTCATATTCTGTTATTGGGATTAATCAACGTTAAAGATTCTCTGAACATACTTCTTAATCTTGTTCGTTCATCGTCTGACAAACTGATATTATCCGGAATATTTCTTAATATTTCTTCAGATTTGTTCTGCACTGTGATTTCTCTCAATTTGCTAGCAGACCTTCTTCTTCCCAGCATTTTTTATGATTTTGCAGTTTTCTCTCTCTATCAAAGCCCTTGGGTCTAAATACCGCACCCATGGTATATTATAAGATTCGTTAATAATAAGGCTATTTAACAGTCTGAAATTTGCAATTATTTCCCCTTCTGATTACAAAAATGGACTCATAGTAACCCTTTTTATTTTTTCAAATGTTATACATTTCAAAAGAGTCTCCATTCTTGTAATTTTTGGCTTCAAATATCATTTCGGCTATTTTTCTGCAATGTTATGTGGTGCACCAATGATCTGTAAATTCGATCTTTATTACCTTCTAAACTAGAATTGATCTAGAATGGGAAGAACTATTCCATCCTTTAGAATAGCAAGTGTAATAGAAAAAGAAGAATGGAAGTCTTTTCGTAAAGCGCTAGACAAAGAAGATAGAAAGGTATTTGATGATATGTTTGATATCTCAATACTATATAATTCTGCTAGTGTCTATTCCGCAAAATATGTGAGAATCCATCCTATATTCATGTCTATTATCTTCCATCATTATAAACAACTATGGAGAATGTCTGAAGAACTAAATCAAACAGAATGGAATAAGTCTCCTAATAATGACTGATGATAAAGTCTAAATTGCCTATGGATGAATGCAACCCTCAAACAATCAAACTAATGACCTATAGCCACTACCTTGTGACTTGGTTAGTAAATCGTATCAAGTCTTCTGTTTGTATAGGTTTTTTAATGAATCCCTTTATTTCTTCTAAAGGAAAAAACTCTTGCCTGAACTTTTCATAGTATGTTTCATATGCTGTAATAAAACATGCCTTAACCTTAGGATCTATCTGTTTTAACTTAAGATATAATTCAAACCCGGTTATATTAGGCATTTTAATGTCTAATAGCAATAAGTCGTATATGTCCTGTTTAAAATTGGATAATGCTACTAGGGGGTCATTAAATACGTCTACATCATATCCACCTTGTTCTAATCCTTTCCCCAAAGTTAAAGTAATATCAGGCTCGTCATCTACAATCAATATCTTTTTGGGAGACAAACCCTCAAATATTCTACCATTCTACTATTTCTCCTTTTCCTTTTTATCCGATAATGAACTTTTTACAAACCCAGATAGGGCAACAGCTTCTTCCCCAAAAACTGTTAACAAACACTCTTCATTGTACTTTGGTTGTAGGAGGTCTATCATGATTGATAACGTTCTATCGCTTGTAGGAGGGTAACTGATACGATTAACTATATACCCCTGGCTGAACAGCATCTTTAATTGCTCTATGGAATCATATTTTGATTTAGAAGAATTCTGTTGCATATTTTAGCCCTGCCTTAATTACCTACCGGTAGCTTATATATTTCCCATATATAGATAACTATTTCTTTTTTTGCCAGTAGTGGAACGTAGAACGTTGAAGTCATAATAGTAATGGCTAATGCACAAATGTGGAGCTGATATCACTTCTACTGACTATAATACAGAAAAGTTAAAGCTTCTTAATAACGCTGCTGGATATGTGAAAAATTGAAAAAGGAAAGATTGACATCACAAACTTGGGAGAGGTTACTATAGTAGAGCGATATTTGAACTAAGATGGAATTGGGAAAAGTATGTTAAACCAATCGCTAAAACATCTAACTGTCAAGCTCCTCATATGACGTATGTTATCTCGAAGAATGAAAGTTGTTGTAATGGATGATGTACAATAGGAGGTTCTTATGTTGGAAAAAAATATTGGTAAGATTAACAAGAATCAGTTTAGAAAGATTGTCTTAGTTGCCATTATCTTAGTTAGTATAAATTTCATTATTAATGGAAGTGATTAGTATGAGTAGACATTCATTATGACTAAGCAGAGGAATCCGCTCTGGAGCATGTTATCTCCTGTTTTGATAGGTAGATTATCTTATCAATACTTTAGTAATGACACAGACGTTACTATCGTTATTTCGGATTATGCTTCCACAGTCCTGGCAATTATATAGATATATGCAACAAGGACACTGTTAATGTTTAGAAGGTCATTAGTTGTCTTGAGTCTTTTTTACAATGTTCATTATTCCTTTGTTAGACACCAGCATTATTAACCTACAGGATAAGGTTTTTCGAACCTGTTAGTGCTTAGGGCTTCAATAATACAAGAAGTGGAATTCAGAATAAAATAGCAGAATCTAATCTAACACACCAATAGACAGAAGTTTAATTGTAAGACTTTTAGCAGATAATTTAGAAAATAGGATCAATAAATTAGCTGCAATTCTTGAAATATTTCTAAATGTGTGACACTCCAATATACGATCGCCTCAGATCCTTGCTACTGCCTTATATTAATTGTCTTCCTGTTTGTGTTTTCATCTTGATATTGATATTGATATTGGTATTGGTATTGGTATTGGTATGAAGCTCCTATAAATTGGAACGGGACTAGGCTAGATATTCCCATGTATATAATGAATGACCATCAAAAATATGGAAGAAAAAGGAGAAGGTTAGTATTTTTCTAGAATAGCCAGCTTATTTCTCTACTTTTAACAATTTTTCTATTGTGCCAAATATTGGTGTGTTTCCAAAGTGGTTATTAACCCTGGTTGGATCGGCCCATATACTTACAACATTGTTATCTATTCTCTTAATACTGACGGGAACATTATCTACCGGGCTGTCTTTCAAAGTTATAGTAGCAGTTCCATTAAATATTGATGTTGCGTTACTTGGATTAGACATATTCATAAGCTTGAAATTGTAGATTGCATGTTTATGCATAGCAGAACCATTTGTCATTACCATAGTAAATTTCGAATCAAATGTCGCATTTGGAAGACTACCTGCCGCAGCAGTAGTATTTGCAATAGAAGATTGATTGTCTTGTGTTTTGTTGTCCATCGATATACTGCCTTTCCAAAGGCCTGAAACTATCCATGTTGGATTGCCATTTTCATCATTTTGTAAGCTTGCAATAGTTCCAAATGCATACAACCCTGGCTGCATCATCATTTTGTTATGATGAGAATATCCTTGTTTTTGTTGCGGATATGCGATGGCGCTATTTTGTATTGCTCCTGATACCAGTATCACTGCACATAATGAATAATGCTGAGAGTAATTTTGATTGCATCATTGCAGATACTGCAGTTGAACTTCATTATTAAGCTTCCATTTCCAATTTTCTTGTTGTACATAATATGTCCTACCTTCGACCATCTGCCATCCTTTAAACTGAAGACTAAAAATCGAACCTTAAAAAACCTGGTTTGTCATTTCCTGATTAAGTTCACCTATATGTTCCTGCTCTTTTTTTGACCAATTTTTGTATCCTCTTCATTGTAATCAGATCCTGCAGATTCGTCATTCTTATTGGATACTAGGAATACCAGAATACTTTTCTTTTGGATCTGGGGTGTTCAATCGTTGTGGACTTTCAGCAGTATCTCCATTAGATATATGACTATTCTATCTATTACTTGTCGTTGCAAAAAAAGTTGGGTAGAGTTATGATGGTTAGCATATGTTGTCGGATTGATGGTAATTGCCTTAGTCACTCGATAATAAACCTCTCCCCAAATTGTCTGGAACTGCTTGCTCAACTTCTGGACAGCGGTAGGTATCTATTGCATAATAAGTAACAAGTCACATCCCTGACAAATATACCCCAACCTATCGAAGTCTGAAGATAATGTCATCACATCAGAGCAGCGTGGACATTCTATTTCATGTTCCATATTTTTCTTTATTTGATCATAATCTTCCTCTTCCTTTTGTAAGTGACCGTCTACTTCAGGAGATCGCAGCCTGGAGCTCATTATTAGTACAAGTTTATTATGATACTTATAGTAGCTATTACTACAGGGAGAGGGAGGGCATTTACAGGACGATAAGAATACTATCTGCATATCATTATAACTATAATGAGTAGCATTATGTTTTCATACCTTTTATTAATACATAATCAATAATACCCTTTTGCGATAAGCTCTTCATTTTCAATGCTGATCTATAAATCATATACTCAATAATCTTAAATGATATGATTTGAGTGTGAGAAGAAAGGCTGTTCCTGATTGTTTTTTTCAGAAATTTTCTATTTCGAATATAATAATCAACCAATGGTTCGTAGACATTATGTCCAATAGATTGAATATCTTTAATGCTAAGACCCTCTAATCTAATTAATGATTTTATATTATCAAGGGTATAGCGCTCAGAAGCCCAACTAAAATAAAGAATTCCCAGTTTTCCTAATTGTTGCATGAATGAACCCCTATTAATTTTGCTACCTGGAAAACCCCTTATTACCGGGATTGCAATTAAGAGTAATCCTTTTGGCTTCAGTATCCTTGCCGATTCTTTAAAAAAATACTGTAGTGGTTTGAAATGCTGCGCAGATTCTAAAGCAATTATCCGATCGACACATTCATCTGCAAAGGGCAATGTGGTAGCAGTAGCATTGACTAATGAGAGAATATCACCACACATTACAGAAGTAGCTATTGATTGTCTTACTTTTAGATCCGCTGCGCTAATAACACCACTATCAATATCAATAATGGTATTAAACGTTGTATTAGTTGCTATAAGAGGAACTAATGTCTTAGCCGCGGTAGATAATTGCTGAGAGTTAATATTGACGCATATAATATCAAGAAAGTTGTATATTGATTTCCATTGTATGGCAGGAGCAGAAAACCCACTTCCAATATCTAATACTCTGTGAGATGATTGGAAATCACCAAATTTTGCTACTAGTGCAGATAGTTCTCGTTGTGCATGAAGAGGATCCGTCTCCAAGGCCTTTTTATTTTGACTCCAATATCCAAAGTTGAGCATATTACTATTCCCGCATAGTGCAACTTGAACAAAAGGTGTTATGGAATTGTATAGATTAATTGTGTCAACCTCATTATGTCTAATAATCCATAATAAAGATTGTAATGTTTTTAACGAGAAAGCCACCTTTGGCATTTATAATTAGCTGGAATATAAGTAATTCTCCAAAAAAGTGTCTAATCGGAGTTGTGGATATACCCATGGAGCCAAATAAAGATGGTATTTGGTACAAATATAAGATAAAAATATGATGTGTCACTGCTACAAGAGGGGGCTTTTGAAACAGTTTAATAATATCATGAAGAAAAATATTTTTAGTATTTGTGCATTATGAAATGCCATTTGTTCTTGTCTATACTACTCTCAGGAGCCATAGTTAGCATTCCTTCTTTTGGCAACTTGGAAGATAATATCAATCACAATAATCTGCATCCTTACTCAAACTGCATTTCGCACCAAATGAAAGATGATTGTACATATGCAAGTTCACCCCCAATCTGCCACAAACATTTGGATTACAATAAAATCGTCACTATGTAAGCGATAATTTGTGGAAGTCGACTTCTTTCTGCGTGCTACTGATAAACACAAGTCACAATTTATAAATGTCTTTGTAAGGCTGTTGTATGTGAAAGGAGCTGTTCTTTTAACTTCAGGATTAGTAATAACAGTATATTGTAGTAGTTTGTTGTTTTCTTTTGCCCAAACTACAAATGCCTATGCAGACATAAAGCCAACTTCTGGTGGTGCTTTGGATGTTAAATTAGAATCAACACCTAATCCAATTAAAAGCGGTCAAGAAACAAACTACAAAGTTACCTTTCTTCAAAAAGGGACAGATACAGTACAGGTTCACATAGATTATGACTTTATTATTTTAGAAGATAATAATATAGAGGTATTCAAGGCTTCCCCAACAGATAGGTCAACCTTTATTGCATACAGCAGAAGGGATACTAACAATACCCTTTACATTAGAAGAAGCTGGTAACTATACTATCAAGGTTTCTGTGATGGGGATTAACTTTATTCCCATGGCTACAGAATATGCTGACTTTCCTGTCAAAATAGAATAGACGTTAGCCTGATACCTTTTTGTGTAGCAAAGTAC
>JALZGI010000236.1 GCA_030861105.1 Thermoproteota archaeon | reverse complement strand
TCAAAAACTGTCTTACTTTCCTTACCTTCTTTTACTAAAACTGATAATAATCTATTTACAATCTGGTCTTGCTGAGCTTTCATCTCTTCACGTATGGATTTCAACTCATGTTCATGCTTTTCCTTCATCTTTTGAAATTCACTTTGTTTTTCACTAAGTGTCTTCACTTCTCTACGAAGCTTATGCTCCTCATTAATGGTTAAAGCGTCGATTACTCCGACGAAGCCCATCATCTTATTATTGCCCTCTAATAGGTCATCGTGAGTTGGCTTCATATAGGATTCAAGTGCAAGCCCCCCACTGCTATGGCCCATCAAAAACTCCGCATACAGGGGTGAGAGACCGCTAGTTATTGCACGGGTCTGGAAAAACTTTCTGAATCCATGTGACTCCATAACTTCCCTTTGGGTTCTCGTTGGCAGCTTCTCAATAACGCCAGATCTCTTCCTGAGCTTCTGAACCATTGTCCTGAACAAGAAGTAGGATAAATGTCGAGGCTTCGCTGCCCTTATATCGTCGCTTATGTCAAACTCTTCTCGAATAAGGGGAGCCTCTTTAAAGATCTGCTCGCCATGTCTTCGCCTATAATCCAAGTATGAATCGATGGCCTTTGCACACTCTGGAGTGCAGAAGGTAGTATACTCTTCGTCTTCGTTCTCGTAGACTGTTATCTTATACAAAGAGTATTTGTCGATCCTTTCAAGGTTTCTAATTTTCAAGAGAGGTAAAGCACCTATCCTCATACCCGAGGAAGCCATCAGTAAAACGACAATCCGCTCCCGCTGGTCGGCCTTCTCTAACATCTTTACAATTTCTTCGCGGGTGTAAGCCCTGTCTTTCATTTTCTTTCTTCGGGATCCAATATAGGATTTGATTTTCTTCCACTTGAGCTCGATGTCATTTATTTCATAGAATTTCTGAATCGAGCTGAGACGAGTGTTTATGCTTCGACCCGTCAGCGTATTTTGCTTCTTTAGGTGAAGAACGTATTCTATTATCTGCGATTGTATTAACCGAGGTTCTCCTTCCAATAACTGTTCGCACTCCGTCAGCCCTCTATACTGCATGTATAGCCTCAAATTATTCCTGTAGACTTTTTTAGAATGAACAGACGGTAAAGACTCAACAAAGTTGCAAAAAGCATCACTCACAAGTTGTTCAACATTCATCGATCTATTAAGAGCCCAGTATTATATTAGATATCGCAGATTGTCTATAATAAGGATATTTGATAACCCTTATGAGGAGCTGGTCTGTTCTACAATGAACCGAAAGGAACTCGAATGGACTGACTGCAATTTGTTATTATTATCTAAATAGCCAAGACCACCAAGTTGTAGCAATGGGGATGTCACCATACATCTTTATCCTAGCATCTGATCCATTCAACCTTACCTGATTTTGAAACAGATCAACTATCTTTTTTGTGGCAGCCTTTTTATCATGAGGAGGAAATCCAGGTGGTAGTGCCAGTTGAAAGATCTTCTGTGCGAAATCTGGCCTAAAGAAGATATCATAAAACCACCATCCTGCTGCCATTGTGGCTCTTTTGCTGAATATGTATGCGCCTTCAGAATGTGTTCGTTGTTCAAATTGGTATAGAACTTTTTTCAATATATGCAAGTCCCGGTCAAAGTCTCTAGACGCTACACTAAAAAATGGAATCATTTCGTCTGATTTGTAATTGTCAGCTTTATCCGTCATTTCTATTGGATGAGACTTCAAAGGCTATTATCATTAAAAACAGCTGATAACATGCCGAGGGAATAATTATTCTAGTATCCTATATGATAAAAGCTTATTGTCTTGCATCATAGGTATTATGACCATCCTCTCCTCTTCGATAAACTCCAAATCTGCAGTTCCTCGGGTTTGTAAGTCTATTAGAGTTGTATAGCTGGTTCCATCAGAATTAACTGCATAAACCTTTCCCGCATTCCAATCAGTAATGTAGTATAGATTCTGACTGGTATCGGCTTCTATGCCGTCAAAGCTCCCTACTGGAACTTGCGCTCCTAGCTTGTCTATTGTTTTGTTTTGCAAATCAACTAAGTTCAGAGAAC
>JALZGI010000170.1 GCA_030861105.1 Thermoproteota archaeon | reverse complement strand
CACTATGGATTAGACCCACACACAGGCACTCATGATATGATAATTAGAAATAATACTGTGCATGATAATGGTTCTACTGGTATCATATGTTCTTTGGATTGCTATAATACAACAATAGAAGATAACAAGGTCTATAACAATACCAAATGGGGCATAAATATGTCAGATTCTGTTGCTAGAAATAATATAGTTAGTAATGAACTCAGAGGTATAATTGTATCAGAATCCCATGACAATGAGCTTTACAATAATACGGTCTCTAGCAGCGGTAGTGGAATAGAAGTATATGAAGATTCGTATGATAATATAACACATGACAATATAATGATTGACATTTTAGATCCATCCGACGCTCTATCTGTAGAAAATGGAGCGGCAGAGGAAAATACATTCTATTCTAATGTATTATTCGATATGGATGGGAATAGAATAGATCTTGGCGAGGAGAGTATGCAAGAGGGTTTATCTGACGTCGACAGTGATAACAGCGAGACTAATGATTGACGAATATATTCAATAGTTATAATACTACATTTTTATTATAATTATTGTTTCGGATAAACCACTTGGATGTTGTCCATAGTTCTGTCCACTCTAAGTTACAGCGATGGCATCTAAACTAAGAAGACATATCGGTCTGAGTTACCTCTTTCATCATAATGGCTGTTATAATCTCTTATTGTGACCCTTCGTGCACTGATATGATGGTTTGCTAATCTGCATGTAGACAGGTGTCCTTTGCTATTTTTTGTTATTGAGACTCTGACAATTCTCTTTGAATAAAGTAATCCTTCTCCTCTAGTGATAGCCATGGATAGTTTCTATCCACCTTTTATTTTCAGTTTTTATTTGTTCGCATCATATTATTCCATCAACATCCTGAAATGCTTCTTTTACCTATATTTTGATCTATGTCAGTTGGCACTAGGACGTCACCTTATCACTAGTTTATATATTACCTTTGAGTAATCGAAACTATGAAAATAAATAACAAAATTCCGTGGGGACTAGCCACAGGAACATTAGGCATAACGGTTGCGGGTGTGTTCAATGGTACAGCCATGTTAGGAATGGCAAGCATTATAGGCGGAGCATTGGCATTGGTAACAGCGCTTTTAGCAAAACAACAAATAGAGAAAAAGAAGTTAAAACCAGAATTAATGTTGGAACTAAGATAATTATAACCCCAGCCTTCTTTATTTTTTACCATTGTTTATAACTTGTAATCTGTGTAACCGGATAGTCTCTGATAGTATATCAGTTAGTATTTAGTGATATTAATGCGGGAAATTAAGTTTGCTTTACACCTAAACTTATCTGAGAGTTATATTTATGGGACAGCTACTATAGATGGAAAAGATTATTCAATTAATATTCAACAAGCAGCAAAGCAGATGATCGTTCTTCCACCGGACTTCTCTCATATGGGAGAGCTAGATAAAGCACTAATTTCTTTCAGTAGAGATAATGATAATAATGAAAAAAATCAGTATACCTTCGGAAGTACAAGTAGGGCAAGGAGATCTTATTGAAGTATATCTTGATCAGGACGACCTGCTCTTATCTCTGGCAAATAACCTTCCATTAGAAATAACCATATCTATGGTCTAGTGGTAACTACCTCAGTTTTAGCTACGTATGCATAAATATTATGTGAACACATCGTCAATGTTATCAAAATTATATGACAAACGGATCAATAAAAAGGCATAATGTGAGTGAAATCTGTCATTCGGACTCGGCCCTGGGAACAGCACTTTACATCCTTCGAAGTCTCAATGAAGGTCAGAGTAAACACGAGATAATTCAACACATGGATAACAATGAAAAACTTGTCACCGTATGGATACAATACCTTAAGGCCGTTGGTTGGCTTAGAGAAGATACCCCTAGAAAGCCTTTAGCCACAGAAAGTGGTAAATTATGGATACAACGATATGAGAAGGCGATATCCATCAAATTTTAACACCAATCGGTTAGACAATATTCTCAATAGGCAAAGATCGTAGGGAATTTGAAGAATTGGTGTATGAATTAGTTAGCCGAAGTTAATCTAGTTAAACACCGCGGGCTATGTCCCTGGTATGCTTTGTCCTCCAACTTCTTAGACCGAACGTGAAGAATTATAAGAAATGGTTTTAATAGTAGAAAAATCTATCGTTATGTTATCATGATACTCAAATATATTACATTAATAAGAACCAGAGATAAAAAGTTCACAAGCCAAAAGGCATTTCTCCTGTGCAAAATCATGTTTATGGTGTGCCACGTTATTACATACTGTAGCTGATAGGACCAAGACAACCCCATATTTGCAGTGCCCGGATTGTTATAACTATTTGGTTGAAATTGTGCCCCTTCTACCATCAATGATGGTAAGTCAACAACAGAGAGAACTTAAGTTATTTTAGGGAAAAAGCAAAACTCGAAGGTAGTAATAGAGGAAATCAGACAGGGATCTGGAATGCCGCTTGGCCATGCATGCATGTATCCACGTTGTATCTTGGTAGGTTTCCTTCTTGTTGATACAGAAAACAATGCTATTTATCATGGACTACGATTCTAAATTCTTAGAATATTATTTTAGAATGGGACACATTATATTTGTAATTAATGTGAGAAACCGCAGGAGACTCAACATGAAACA
>JALZGI010000150.1 GCA_030861105.1 Thermoproteota archaeon | reverse complement strand
TACTATTGCCTATCCTATTTTAGACTTGATATTAATTGTTCCTTCTGCTATAATACTTGCCAGCTTACGGAAAGATTACGAGCAATCTATTCCCTGGTTTCTTTCTTCGTTATCCTTATTGATTAATGCAGTAGCAGATGATGGATATGTGATTGATTTTGTAAGTGGTGATTCACAAAATCTGTGGTTCTGGGAGCTATTTTATATTACAGACTTCATAATTATGGCTGGAGCTCTATTCTGGTATAACAAATTTCATATTTCAAATGAGATAACCAAGAAGAAAACTATTCAACAGTAAATGGAGAAAAAGCATTATCATTAGCCTAAGAATATCTATTTTATGAAGGCAGATTTGAGTAGAAATGCCATAGTAATAGGAGAGGACGCTATTAGGCTTGTAAAGAAGTCTGAAAAGAAGTAAAGGTAAAATCTAAAAGTGATGCTGTCATAATACCGGATAGTGATATAGACAAACAAAAGTCAATCCAATCAAAATCTAATACATAAGAAAGCAAATTTTTTCAAAAGATAAGAGACAATCCAAGATTTGATATTTTTAAAAATGTGAGATAAGATTATTTCTATTTGCGATATGGCTAGAAGCAGAGGAAGAAGAGGAGAGAAGAAAGTGCAATATTTATAGGAACAATTTTCTGCAATATCTTTTGCAATAATATCTGGCACTGGAATGTTTTTTTGAATCTTCAAGACTTTCATCTCTAAGCCAGAAAATATCTAAACATAAATGGGCTAATAATAGGCATGATTTATCATTCTACATAGGCATTGTACTCTTCTTCTTGTTGTTCTTCTCTTTTTTTACGTTTAAGCTTATAGACACACCAAGTAAAGTAATCTGATATAAAAGTCATATCTTCTACTGACGATGAGTATGCTTCTTCTTCAAATCTTCTTCTGTTCTGCCTCTTTTTATTATCCATTTTCTATCTTCATGTATATATTAGTGGTTTTGTTATTTTTTATATTCTGACAAGTTTGCAATTAATTGACTAATCATTTTTTTCTGTTGAAATATCAAAACCATAAACAAGCTTTCAGTTGCAAATAATTTTCCTTTAGCATTAATAGCATTAGCATATTCGCGTTTGGTCTAAATCTGAAGAATCTTATCACTATTAATATATTATTATAAAAAGCACTGAACCCTGCTACCAATAAAGCTCAAATCCCTCCGAGCCCGCTAACTATACGGGTCTATATGATAGTTAGAAGGTGTAGAATTTCGTATACCATACAAGGAGTCCTATGCTAATGCCAGTAAAATTAACTACTACCGTCAAAAACATTATGGATGGACGCCTTAAATATTAATAAATATATCAGATTATGATAATCTAGTTTTTATCGTCTTCAGTGGTTTGCCGTATTCATCATGACGTCGTACCCAGAATTGAGGGAATTCATGACCTTCTTCGTCTCTTCCCTTGGGAACCAGGTCTAGATAGTGATACGCCACATTCAACATATCGATACCACGTGCATAAGCTGAATAAGTATGAAACACACGACCTGCAGGATCTTTGTAAAATACACTCACTCCCTCTCGCTCTGCACCGGGTGTGGCTTGCAATTTGTAGTTATAGAAGGCTTCTTTCTTATCCAACTGTTCCGGTGTGAATGACACGTTATAATCAAAATTGAAATCTGAGTCATAGGAAGAAACCCACTTGAAATCCCATCCCATCCGGTTTTTGTATGCAGCCAACTTGCTATACGGAGCACGAGAGACAGCTATCATGGTAACGTCCCGTTGGTTCAGGTGCACGATTATTTTATTGAAATTGTCAGCCCAAAAGGAGCAGTGTAAACATCCTTCCTCCCAGCTTGGATCAAACATAAAATGATATACTACCAGTTGGCTTCTTCCGTCAAAAAGTTCTGCCAGAGTTTCTTTACCCTTTGGCCCCTCAAAGAGATACTCTTTATTAACTGCCTTCCACGGGAGTTCGCGTCGCTGCTGGTTAAGCTGGTCGCGCAATGCTGTAAACTCTTTTTCCTTCTTGAGAAGCGACTTGCGAGCTTCGATCCATTCACTCTCTGAAACAACTTTGTGCCCTTCTAATGATTCAGTCATTTATTATTTCCTCCTCCTTTCTTTGTTCTCTTTGTTCTCTTTCTTCTGGGAACAGGCTCATTCAC
>JALZGI010000138.1 GCA_030861105.1 Thermoproteota archaeon | reverse complement strand
GGATACAGATTCCACTCCATCTGTAGCGAGTACTACGGCTGATGCTAGTCCACCAAGCTTGGAAGAAAGAGCGGCTACATTGAGAAGTTCAAAAGAAGTACATGAAGTAGACATGAATTTAGAAGAGAGCAAGGATAAATCACAGGAAGAAGTAATAAAAGTAAAAGACAAGGAATCAAATATAGAGCCGCATATGTCACGAAGAGTAGCCGACCGCTACACTATCTTCTGGCAAGATGCAGCCAAGTCTTGGAACGATTTCTATATTGGATATGCTAGAAATGCCGCTGAAATGACTAGGTCTTGGCTAGATTTATTTTCAAATTATTGGTTGTTTGGCTACAAAAGGAAAAAACAATAGATCTTATATATGTTCTTTGGATATTAGAAAGAAAAAAGGTATGATAGGTGGCATCTTGCCGCTTGCTGCTTGTTCATTCTAAGAACATCCACTTGACCGCTGTGCAGCCATTCTCTGAGTGCCTCATGAGATGGCTTGGCATCTAAGATGGAAGGTACTGGATAGGAATAGATCCGTTGAATATAGATATAAATCCCATAACACCAGTTAAAATTCTCTGATAAGTTGTTTTAAGCAGGAGGTTTTGGTATATCTATTTATGTTGAATCATTCGTCTGTTGTATTAGAAATATCTCCTTTCTGCATATGATCTGTATTCACGATACAATCTCAGGGAAGGGATTGGACTAGACCTACTGTCAACTATTGATTACGGCAATAATAGCAACTGCTGTTCTAGTTGCATTTGTATTGATCGCCGCTGGAATGGGAGTAATTACATAAACTAGAAACTAATTTTCCTTCTTCCACGACTTCGTGCCTCTCGCTATATTATAAGACGTATACAAACAATATTAGAAGCGGGCTTGTCAGGACAAGTCCTATTCCAAATAATTTATGCTTTTTCTTCCAGTTATTTCTATTAGGTATTTCAAATTCCATCAAGTAGTCTCTCCGCATAAATTGTTGTCTATTCTGCCAGGAATCTTTCCATATTTTTTAAAAGTTTGAACCAGCCAAGACACATCTTCATTATTATGTACTAATTTTGCTATGGACAAAACATCTCTAATGTCCTTTCTTCCAATTCATTCCACACCGCTGCAGCTATCTAGATACAATAGCCCTCATCAGCAGTTTTTTGATGTCCGAATATCCAAAGATAGAGGAGAAGAACCTATCCTCTGGAGACACTTTACTATTGCTTCTTTTGAATAATTCTTTAAACAATTGCTATTTATCTCACCTCATCCCATCAGCCTTTCAAGAATCCAACTGTAAATCCAGATGCCATTGAACTAGTTAAAGGAATGCCGAAGTTTGACATCATTTGTGTTGAGATAGAGTTCTCGTTTCAAAATATTGGCAGTAGCAGTTGTAAATCCTGTTATAGATCCTTCAATCCTATCCCAGTTGATAGAAGCTATCTGTTGATATTGCAGATATGCTAAGGCTGCTAAAAATAGACCACAGCTGTTATTCTAATTACCTTTTTCATAGCATATCCAAGAAGTATTCCACCAGGAAATCCTCCACCAATTGTGGCTGCAAATGGAATATTATTATCCATAATTCTCCCCTTATATTGTCTATATAGTATTATGGTAGCTATAAATGTCACTGTGGTTCTGTATATATGGTAATACTTATATACAAAATTGAATTGACAAGTACCAGAATTAAATGGTTAGCAATGAGGACATAAAAGTCAAAACTATATGGTTACTTCCTAAGAGTCTTGTAAAACAACTAAAATAATATGCATTAGATAATGATACAACACTCACTGCAACCGTAATGGAGGCATGTAATGAGTTTTTGTCAAGGAAAAAAGAAATGAATGAATTTTACTTGTAATATAATGTTACTTGTAAACAAATTTCGTAGGCACTTCAATTTATTGTAGCTCTCAATCTTTAATAAACCAAAGAATGTAGGAACAAGAAGATGCTTGCTCAGGTTCAAGAACAAAAAGGCAATCAGAAGGAGAAAATAAAACTCTCACAGATACTGAAGAACGCCAATGAAAAACAATGTTTTGGACAATTCATGAGAATTTCTAAAATTACAGCTCAAGATGAACATAACCACACTATGTCCTCAAAAACTGTGCATGAAGTTTGTGCTAATGGTTTGCTGATGCTTAGGGCTGGAGGTACAAATGGATCAATGACCTACTCTTTGTATGGATATGTAGCTGATGACGTTGATATTTTGAAAGTGTATGATACTTTAGGGGTTGATCCATATTACAGAATTAAATGCAACAGGTGTAATTTGCTTGGGGATGGATGTCTTCTTTATCGTGCTCTTGAACATATGAATGACTATCATCATGCTTCATTTAATGAAATAGGATCATATCTTGAAACACTAGG
The DNA here is from genome assembly GCA_030861105.1 of Thermoproteota archaeon. Classification (GTDB taxonomy): domain Archaea; phylum Thermoproteota; class Nitrososphaeria; order Nitrososphaerales; family Nitrososphaeraceae; genus TH5893. The sequence continues at coordinate 3,177 of JALZGI010000138.1, read as the reverse complement.
ACTTTAATTGCTCTTCTACGCATTGCTATTCAGGTTGTTGGTATCTGTCGTACGGTAAAGAGGCTCTAATTTAACATACTTGTTTTGTGACATATCGATGACAACATTAGCGTAAATTACTTTTGATCCTTTTAGAACTAGAAGTTCTTTGAATACTTGGTTAACAACTATCTTAGTTCTTAACATATTTCCTGAAAGCGCAGGAAAGTTATTACTTGGCGAGACTCTTGTACGTGCTTCTAGCTGTTTATATTTTTCTTCAAAGTTTCGCTTATCTGCAGTATTATTATTATTATTTACATGCGCATACATATTAGTACAATCATGAATCCCAGTCAGAGTTGAACCTATGCTTCATCTACACTGGGGGAACTCCTCTCTATAAATAAGGAAACTGACGGTATCTCAAGACAAATCAAACACTACTCAGAATCCAATTAGTATAAAATCTAATCTCTGTTTACCGATTAAAAAAATAAACAAGTTAATACCGCAAGCTTATTTCTGATGCAACAAAAAAATATAGAAGCAATATAGTTGATTGTATCATCGCTATTAGAATGTGTCGAACTTTTTCAGGAGATGTTGTCAAGTGAATCAACAAAATCTCTGAATTCATGAGCATGAACATCCTTAGTCTTATCCCATACTCTCTTAAATTTTGGTATTGTTATTATTGTTTTCGCAAGACCTTTCCAACGAGACCAGATTTCAGCATCTATCATATCTCTTTTGTTGAGACGAAATAAAAATTCGAATAGGTCAAGAAATGCTACGACGGTATAATATTCGTCAGGAGTATCTACCGCTGAAAATCGGTCTGCAAAAATTGGACTTTCTTTTGCCATTTTGGTAAACGTCTCCGTACTTTCAAGTTTAAGCCTAGCATCCATTATTCTAGAATATATCTGCTGCTCACTTTGGGTTTTCAAATTTCTTATCTGCTGCTCACTTTGCAACTGCATATTTTTCCTTAAAGTTGAAAAATTCAATAAGGCCATGATAAAAAGGCCTGAAATTATTGCAACAGAAATGAGTGGTGTATATGTTAGAAATGAATCCATATCATTTTTGTAATGTATGGGATATGATATATCGTTTTTTGTATGCCATGTGTAATCGGAATGGATGAAGTGATCTTTCCAACTAGATTTGCAATCAGAGTGGAAATGAGATTATTTTTGTAGCTCCATGTTTAAATGTAATAACTTCCAATGTTGTAGTCGTGAAATCTGCAAGAATTGTTAAACCAAAGGAATCATTAGAAGTACAAGTTTGGATATCTTTTGTTCCGCAACTTTTACAAAATATTCTTCCATCATTCTCTCAATCTCATGCGATTATCTGTTTTTTTAAAAAAGAAGGAAAAGGATGTGCTATTTGGAACCCTGTATTGAGGTCTGCCCTAAGGCATCCTTTATCTGACCAATTATAGTATTAAGATCGCCTTGTGTTTCCCAATGCACAAATGTTGTCTTTGGCGATTCTAAAATCATGTGGTTATGTATACCTGTTACAGTCCACCCTGACTTAGTTAGTATTTGAAGAACTGGATTCATTTCTGATTCAAGCAAAGCAAAATCACCCATCACGTATACATTCTGATTTGCTGGAGGTTGGGATGATGATGTTGTATTTGTAGCGATGAATTCAATTACAGTATTCATTAATGTGAACTTGTTCAAGACTAATCCATTGTGTCCCGTGATTTCAGGGGTACTACGAACGACTACTACATCACAAACATTTCCACTGGGAACTGAGATTCCACTTAGTGTTTTACCTATTTCAGGACATTGTTGTGTAATGTTTGTTGTCTCTGGTTGTGCCACTGCTAACGTTTGTTGTGAGAAGTATTGAAGCGAAGCCACGGAAAATGCTGCAACTGCAACGACAGCTAAAGTCATGGCTATTCTGGATGTATGATTGATTTTCATTCTAACATATAGGCACATAAAACAATATAAATATCTTGTGGTGTTTAAAGTGTATAATATGATTATACCCCTTAATATTCTGTAGGATAGGTATTGGTATGGTCAATTGCGTTTCCTTTAACAAATCCATCTCTTCAAAACCTCGTTTCAAATTTGTCAGTACAATGACGAATCTGTGTTCTATTTTGCCATGTTCTTAACCTTGCTAAGCTAGAGCTTGTTGCTTTATCTAGCACTCGTCCATTTGCATCTATATTCTGTCTTCCGATAATAGTAGAAAGTCCAATGCCGTGACGGGATAACGAACTGGGAGCTTCAGTTCTTGCTCTTCTGTTTTTTCCTCTAAAGTAAATACTCTCCGCTCCTGTAGAGAGACATCTTCAATATTTTCTAAAATAACCGATGCGGCTGCATGTGTGCTAATTGTTTGTTTCGAAATCATTTTTTACATCTCCTATCTATTTAGATAGTAAGGCTGCCGACAAAACTAATTGTACTTCTTACTTCATTCAATATTCCAGCAACCATTTTTACCTCATAAGCGATAGCAGATTCGACCCTAGTTAGCATAATCCATTCTCATCCCCACTAAGGGACAGTCTTATAGATTATCCGTAAGAACTAAGTAGAATTAATCATACTCAGCTATGAAAGGTTCAAAGTCTATATGAGATTTACATAGTGTCTATGAGTAATTAGCAAGTCTTTCTATTAAGTTTAATAAGAATCGATCAGGTTAAGTTCGGTTTATGGCATCTAATACTTCTTTTAGAAACGTTTTGAAGAAGCCTTTGATAGCTCTGAATATTGTTTATCTGCTGATATACTGCTACTGTTCACTGTGTTACCTCCACAGCAAGAACTCTATGGTGTTGAAGAGATTACTTCTTCTGCGAGGGTTAAACATAAGATGGTATACTATATGCGATGCTGCTGGAAAAACGCGAACATCAGGATACTGATGTAATGTCGTTTAAGTTTGGCAGACAAGATAATATCAGTCATGATATCTTTAACTATGCTGCTGGACAATATGCATTCTTTGATATAGGTGGAGTGTATAATGATTCTAAGGGCCCAGTCAGACATTTTTCTCTTGCTTCTTCTCCAACTGAGGAAGAGATTATGATTAGTACTAGAATTAGAGATACACCATATAAGAAAAGGCTTTCATCTTTGGAAATTGGCTCAAAGGCTAAAGTAAGCAAACCATTGGGAAATTCGTATTACATGACGATTA
>JALZGI010000132.1 GCA_030861105.1 Thermoproteota archaeon | reverse complement strand
ATAGTATTTCAAGCCCCTAGTAGCGATGATATGCTTACTGGATATGAGAATCTAAAGTTACACTCCTTGCTCTATAATGTCCCTCGTCAAATCAGAGAAAAAAGAATCTATGACGTGCTTAGTCTTGTCGATTTAATCGATAGGCAACACGATCAAGTAAAGAAATATTCTGGCGGAATGCGCAGACGTCTAGAGATAGCAAGAGGAATTTTGCACAAGCCAAAAATCCTATTTCTCGATGAACCAACTTTGGGGCTTGACCCGAGAAGTAGAGAGTCCATGTGGAAATATATTCAGAAATTAGTGCATGAAGAAAAGATCACTATTATACTGACAACACATTACATGGAGGAGGCAGATTTTCTATGTGATAGAATAGGCATTATAGACAGAGGCAAAATAATAGCCCTTGATACCCCGTCACAATTAAAAGAAATCATAAGTGGTAATGATATTATAAGACTCCGACTGGAGAAGAAGGATGAAGATTTTGATAAATTATTAAAGGACTTAAATTTCATACATGGAATATCGACTGACATTGATGGTTCAATTATTTTATTGGTAGAAAATGCTAATCGTAATCTTCCAATAATATTGAAAAGGGTTAACGCTGAGTCAGTGGAGTTTTCTCACCGCAACCTAAATGATGTGTTTATCCACTTTACCGCTCAGGATACGAAAGAACAACCCGAGGGTGGGTTTATGGAAAAATTTGCTCGCTATGATTAATAATAGTAATAATAATAGTAGTAGTAACAGTAATAATAATAGTAACAGTAATAACAGCAAGAACCAAATATTGCAGAGCGGCTTTTGCCGTCTGGAGTATGCTCTTAGTCAGGTATATGCTATTTGGCTTCGAGAGTTCAAAGTATTTTTGAGGGAAAGAAGTAGGCTTGTTGCTTCTACATTCACACCGCTTTTATGGTTATTCGTAATTGGATCTGGTTTTGGTTCGACCACAGCATATACCGATCTAGATTATCAGACCTTCATATTCCCTGGAATCATTTGTATGTCTGTTATTTTCTCATCAGTATTCTATGGCTCGTATATAATCTGGGATAGAAAGTTCGATTTCCTCAAAAGTGTAATGGTTGCACCAGTTAGCAGAGGAATCATTTTTGCCGGAAAGACATTTGGAGGAATGAGTAACTCATTAGTTCAAGCATTTATTCTCTTAATAGTGGGAGCCCTGATTGGCATTCAGTTCACCGCAGTATCTTTATTTCAAACTGTTGCAGTTGTATTATTGCTCTCATTTGCCTTGACATCGCTGGGGCTTGCCCTTGGCAGCTATATGCATAGTTTGGAGGGATTTCAGATGATCGTGAGTTTTGTAGTCCTGCCTCTTTTTTTCCTAAGTGGGGCATTATTTCCTCTTGACAACCTTCCTGAGTGGCTTTCGCTTTTAACAATTTTGGATCCGGCTACCTATGCTGTGGACGCACTAAGGAATGCAATACTAAATCTAGGAGGAAACTACTCTTTTGAAGCTGACATAGGAATATTGACAGCTTTTACAACTGGACTAGGGACATTTGGTATCTTTTCCTTTAAGCGTATGAAAGCAGTATAGGGGGGTCATTTTTGCCGATGCTGTCCATGCATCAATCACACATGTACACACACGTACAAAGATTGGTCTTCATCCAAAGTGAATATTGTTAATATAGTTTCGAATTCTAACTAATAATAATGTAATTATCTCAACTACATTACATTTAAAAGAGGTTTTTCAGTCTTGGATTTGTAACACAATATGACGGGGCCATCGTCTAGCTTGGTCTAGGATACCATCCAATTATTAATAGGGTATAGGCCTGGGGCGCTGGCGGTCGTGGGTTCAAATCCCACTGGCCCCACTCCAAACTTGTCACTTTATTAGGCATAGCGATAAGCAAATATTCCATACCGTTCTGTGCAATAAGATAACGTTCACACGCCCAAATGCATAATAGCTCTGCGTAGCGTCAAGCTAAACTTTTCTGCCTTCTGATACTGCAGATATTGGGACGATATAAGCATACAACGTGCGTTTATTTGCTAATTCATGCCATTGTTTGGTTGTCATTGCCCGATCAAGTTATTTTCTTTATATATTTTAGCAGTTTACTTAAAATATACGAACTGGTTGCAGTTGCCCCTAAAAAGGAGGTATAAATTTGATATTCAGCGCCATGTTTAAAGGTTCTTGTGTCTCGTATTGTGGCTCAAACGACATGAACTCGAGTTGTGTAATTTCGAAAAGGTGTCGTAGAGAAATCTCGTCATTCGTTTTCCACCTGGAATTAATACAAGTAGTTTCGACATATATCTTCCTAATGGGAATAAAGCTATTAAGTCATAAAGCGCTTCCGATCCACTTCGTATGTCCCCAGCAGGGGAGATAAGGTGAAAGGAATTGAATCTCATAGATTTTGGGATACTGTCAAGGAGTCCGAGTTTATCTGCATCTATCAACGACATGAAATCTATTACATGATATGCGTCAAGGAAATCAACTAGACGCTTAAATGACGTACACGGACCACAATCTGCATCATAGGCCATTAAGTATTTAGCCAGTGATAACATCTCAAATACTCCTACTTGTATATATGATAGGAAATAATCATCTTTAATTTTTACGTATTAATTCTTTCCCTATACTCCTATTACTCCTATCAACTTCCTTTAGATATCTTTCTTTGACCTCTACTAACAAGATTCATTTTTTTCTTTTGACTATAAAATAATGAAAGCATTTTATGATTCTATATAATCCCTTATAGGG
>JALZGI010000072.1 GCA_030861105.1 Thermoproteota archaeon | reverse complement strand
GATTTGTTGCACGTAGTGGTCCACCTTTTGCAACAATTAAAGGATTATATTTATTGATTATATCAAAGAAAATGACTCCAGGCTCAGCACTCTTCCAGGCGCTGAATGCTATTAGATCTATCAACTGGTGGGAATCTATCTGTTTTACTGGTTCATGGGTTCTTGGGTTATGCAAGGTATATTTGTGATTCTCTTTATGTGTTAGCGAATTCCAGAAGTCTTCCCAAATTCCGACACTAACATTAAAATTTTCAAATATTCCCGGTTTTGTTTTAGCTGTTACAAATTTTTCGATATCAGGATGCCATACCTCTAAAATACCCATGTTTGCTCCACGCCTTTTACCACCTTGTTTCACCACATCAGTAATAGTATCAATAATCCTCATAAATGACGTCGGACCCGATGCAACGCCCGAGGTAGATGCTACAATATCACCCTCCGGCCTTAAATCAGAATAGTTTATCCCTACCCCTCCTCCAGATTTAAAGATCATGGCTGCGTCAGTAGATGATTTCATAATTTTATGCATGTCATCTTGCATATCAAGTACAAAACACGCAGACAACTGACCCAGTCTCGCTCCTGCATTCATTAACGTAGGAGTGTTTGGTAGGAAGTCCCTTGATATCATCAGATCATAATATTCTCTAATATTTTCATCGTATTTTGCTAACTTTCCCTCCGCTAGTAGTTTCAGCAGTTCCTTAAAGCTCACTTTCATATGCTTCTGACTCGCAAGATAAATATAATGTCTGATGAGGGACTCAAAATGATATTTATTCAAATAGTAGTTACCTATCTTTAGCTTCAAATCAAAATCGTTTATTTTCGTATAATATCTCTCTGCCTCTTCAATACTCTGGATATATCCGCCTACTACGTCAAACAGGCTTGAATCATGCATAACATCAGGGATAGCTACCAGAATAGCCACCCTTTCAAACATTTGTTTTGGCCCTTCAATAATCTCATTATTATTATTTCTAAGAAGATAGCGTGATGCCAGAACTCTAAGGGAATTAACATCAAATGCCTTATCCACTTCATCGAGATCTTTCTTGTTTAAAATTTTCATTTTCTCGTCTCGTATTTTGCGTCGCTCGTGTCTATATAGGATATATGCTTTGGCAGTGTCAGAGAGACCTTCTTCAATAAGAATAGACTCTACTATATCTTGCACATCCTCAACGCTTGGAATACCTGATATTTCAGTCGAACTGTAACCGTGATGAACCATCTTTCGTACTACCTTATTGGTTAAAGTCTCTGTTAATCGATAGTCGGGTTTGCCAGTTGCAACTAAAGCCTTATATATTGCATTAGAAATTTTCGACTTTGCAAAATCAACAACTCTCCCATCTCTTTTTCGTATATGTGTGATTAGATCCTCTGTCGAATTATTGTACTCTGTAGTTTCTGCCATCCCGTCAATAAGAATCATGCAATTAGCTTAAAAGCATTATTGTGCTAAAAAATAATGTTTATAGGGTGCAAATATGAACCCATTTTGTATAGAGACAATCTGAGTTCATCACGGTCAAACGTTAAGTTGGCAAGTAAATTTATATCCCTTGCATTTAGGCTATCCGAGATTGGTAGAAGAAGTGTGTGCTGTGTGTTATAGATTTCTGGAGTCTATATATGATAAAAAAAGAATGAGAAGTGTTAGAAAAATAAGCCAAGAGACTAGCGGCGCTTGCAATAGTATGTATCATAAGAAATTAACGGACAACTTTAAGTCTGACTGAATTTAAGCCGTTTTCATCTTTTAGCAAGGGACCATTTTTGCAAATTTTCTTGTAAAGGTACATTAACTAAACTTAGATCACGAATTTGACCTCTTTGCTTTTAAAATCATAAAGATATCTATAGCCAGTGGATCAGGCTTTGAAAATAGACACAGGAAAACTAAGATACAAAGTAAACTATAGCCCAATCAATTTTAACAATGACACTCGAATGTACAAAACCGGTTCTGAATTGTACTATAGGTACGAGCAAGCACGAGCAAATCAATGGAAATGTGAAAAGTGTGATAATAGGTTTGCAACATTTAAAAAGCTAAGACAACACAAGTCCCAGGATCACTCGTATTAGCATTAACATCAATGTGACCGGATTGAACTAAGATCAAATATCTTGCCTTCTCTTCACAAGCAGAGGTAAGATTC
>JALZGI010000053.1 GCA_030861105.1 Thermoproteota archaeon | reverse complement strand
GGGCGGCGCTGTGGTTACAAACGATGACAACCTTGCAGATAAAATTAAGATGATAAGGAATCACGGAATGGTCGAAGGCTATGATTCTCGCATTTTTGGTCTTAACTTAAGGTTACCAGAATTAAGCGCTGCCTTGGCTATCGCTCAAATGAAAAAACTTAACAAGCTGTTAGAGTTAAGAAAACGAAATGCGGAACTGCTTACTTCTCTCATTTCTTCTTACGCTAATAGTAATGAAATCGTTTTGCCGCATGAGAATCAAGATAAGAGATTCAATTGGTATCTTTATACAATCGCATTTGCAAAGAATGACATCCGTGATATTGTACAAAAGAGAATGTTATCGACAGATAATGTAGGCGCAACAGTATACTATGACCCTCCCGTTCATAAGACTCCTTATTATGAAAGAATGCTGGCATCAGAATCAAATCCCCCAACCAAGGATAGTCTAAGTCTCGCAAACACAGAGTGGGCCAGCAAGCATGTGTTGTCTCTACCAGTTCACCCGCTGGTTACACCAGAAGATCTCAAACGGGTTGCTAGTAGTATTAAGGGAGCATCGTAATCATTTGCTTCCATACTTAGTGGCAGAAAATTGTTTTTGCCCTCCTCACTCTGGTCTAGAGTGAATAGGCTAGCTGAGCTATATTGAGAATAATTATCTATACTGGGAAGGGCGGCACAGGAAAAACAGTAACGTCATGTTCTACTTCCATTAAACTCGCAGAGCATAATCATAAGACACTAGTTATTTCTTCCGATCCAGCTCATACGCTAGGGGATGCTTTCCATATACCTAACATGGGCTATGAAATGTATAAAATTCTTCCTAACCTAGAGGGCTTGCAAATAGATCCAGTTACCGAGATGAAAAAACAGTTCGACACCATCCTGGCTTATGCGGCCTCCATATTTTCATCCAAGGGAATAGATGAAACGCTTGCCTACGAAATTGCAATGCTCCCAGGCATGACTCAACTTTTTTCTTTGCTAAAAATCGAAGAGATGCTCAAGGCGAGGAGCTTTGATGCTATAGTAATCGATATGCCTGCATCGGGCGAGGCGTTGCGGTATCTGTATTTTCCGAAATTGGTCGGAAGCATTGGAAGGAAATTAACAGGCTTGGTTGGAATGTTTGGTGGAGTAACGAGAATGTTTCAACCGTTATCCAAGAACTCGATGCCATCCAAAGGTGTTCTACAAAGTGAGGTTGACCTCCTTGACAGACTGGAATACTTGTCTGAGAGGATAAGGAACAGTAATATAACCAGCATTCGATTGGTTGCTAATCCGGACACATTTAGCATAGAAAATGCAAAAAGAGCATTGATGTCAGCCAGCCTTTTTGGTATAAATGTGGACTTGGCTGTAATCAATAAAATAATGCCCCGACAGAGCTCTGACCAATATTACACTAATTGGGCAGAATTTCAGCAAAAAAAAGTTGAGGAGGCCAGGACAAATTTTTACCCGATTCCATTGAGGGAGGTCTTTCTCCATAATAGTGAACTTCGCGGACGAGAGATGCTAACAAAAAATGGCGAATTATTGTTTGGAGATGAAGATCCCGCAAATATATTCTATCACGGCAAGGCTTTCAATTTCATTACAGAAGAGAATTCACTTAGGATGACGGTCAAGGTTCCATTTACAGAACGAGATGATTTTGACCTAGAACGGTATGGTGACCAACTAACAATAAAAGTGAGAAGCGCAGCGGGATATATCGTTAACATTATACCGCTACCCAGTGCGACATTGGGTATGAGATTAGCAAAAGCAAAGCTACATGGAGATGAATTGAACGTCATTTTCGAGAAGAGCATATAGGGGCTTGGGCTATGCTTCCGCAGCCATTCAGAATGCTACCAGAATAGGAACAGCTAGGGAACTTTGTCGTGTCCCTGGTTGAGATAATGTTTGTCCTCGTTCCCGGTCGAAATCATATTTGAGCCTCATGCAAGAGTCCAGTACCGTTCCTCCATATTTTCGCCCCAAGTATCATTGGTATCAGCAAATATGCGTCAATATATCTCAAGCCGTACCTGAACACACACAGTTTATATAATATGTAATTTGATAGGTTGTCAGATAACTATGCCGATTGATCCAGACTTTCCGAGAAATCAACAAGTAATAGGCAAACATAGTCATTCTGACGGAGAACACTTCCATTACGTATGGGGCCCAGGCCAGAATAAAGAGGCCGCTGAAAACGAAGAAGTCAAATCAGCCTATTCTGCAAGGGGAGAAGAGCAAGCCCCACTTGGGGTACATGGCACTATGGTGGCAGTAGATTGGGATGCATGTGTTGCTGATGGCGCTTGCATTGAAGCATGTCCTGTACAGGTTTTCCAATGGTATCGAACTGAAAACGACGTTCCTGCCAAAGACATGGCTAATGCTACAAGCGAAGGGACAGGGAGTACCGTAAAGGAAGAACGCAAGGACTACACGGATAAAGCGGATCCTATCAGAGAGCATGACTGCATTTGGTGTATGGCTTGTGTATCAGTCTGCCCTCCGCAAGCAGTTAAAGTAGACCAGTCTAACTTGGAGTTCCATGAGAAAGCCTCAGGTACATTTAACGAAGCGTTATCGAAGGGTAGTGCACCTCCACCACACGCCCATTAGTCACTTCCCCTCTATTTCTCCTTAAATTTTTATAAATTACAAGGTTTACAAGGCATTAATAATATGCATTCCGGTTTATTTAGTGTGTCTGAAAGTATAATATGTGCAGCCCTGTGGAGTAGCTACCGTCTACCTGGGTCTATCCGGATTTCCAAACGTTAAATTACCATCGTGCCAAACAGAAAAAGTGCCAGTAGTCGGAGATTCCTACATGGGGGTGTTTATACCCATTGATCTTCCAGAAAGGCTTCTTAGTTTCATCTCTGGACACTTGGATTTTCCACTTGTCAGCAAAGATGAGATAATGGGGGCTTTTTATTTATTTGGAAAAAATCACGGAATAAATGGACAAACCGAAATCTTGGCTGTGACAGATTTGGCAAGAAGGACTATTGAACAGCTGGGCAGAAATGTAAGGTCATTCTATTACTCTCCGAATAAGCTTAGTTCCAGCTCCGTCAGAGAGGACATTACTAAGAGAATACTACAAATTTCCATTGATCAACAACAACAGAAAGTCGATTCAGGTCATACTCATAAACAGAACGAGCGGATTGTGAGAGACCCTGTTATTCTTTCTAACTTATTCTCTCAACACATCGCATACTATCGTCAAGATTATTTTTTTGAGTTGTTTCAACCGTTCAAAAAATCTGATCTTCCACAATCACTCAAAAGCATGCTGGAAGGAAGAATGTTATTACTGGCCTTCAATGTTAAGAACCACAAATCATTACCATACCAAAGTTCGTTTCTACCTTTCGCACACTGGCTAGAAACGATGGCTGTTGATACTTCAAAAGTTTGAACTATAATCTATAACCTTAATCATATTTTTAACATCAAAAATCATTACCCCTTTCGGAAGACTAATGTTAAGTATATTCTCATCAGGCGGATTAAACTTTAAAACATACACGAGGTTACCATTTTTTCCTAATAGTTTTCCTCTCCGCTTTTCCATCAATATCTCTGGGTTAAAAAGAGCATCAAAGGTAAATAGATATGTCCCTCCCCAGAGATTGATAGAGTATTCTACTTTATAATATGGAATTGAAACCCTTGGATATCTAAGGTTGCCAGAGGATTGAAGGTTCTCGTTCCGGTCGTACATCCTTTTATGAAAGTCATCAATAAACGGGACACGGGAGAAAACAGATGATTTCACAGACTTTCTAAACCATAATATCGAATACTTGACGAATTCTGCGTCGGGGAGGATTGAGGGACCGTACTTTGCATCGTCATGCCAATCAATTCTGCGGTTGACGACGAACTTTTCGGATGTATCTATCATCCTGCGAATATTCTCTACGAATTGGTGTTCATTACATTCGTAAATTGGCATTAACTCTTAACTCCCTTGATAATACTCAATATGGTTTCCTTAGAACCACAAATCGTAATTATAGGATCTTTTGGATAAGCGTCGCCAATCTCCTCAGAAACGCTTACCTTCTCGTCCCTGTTAACGTATAACATTTTATTCCAGAATTTGCCGTTTGCGACTATCGTATTGGAACCAGTAAGCAGAAATCCAATTTCCGAGAGATTGGCTTCAATTTTATCAATCGGTACGTATACAGAAATTGACTTCAACCGATTCTTATGCCGCATTGAACTTAATTATATCTAATAATTAAATCAGTTATTAACTTTATACATATTGTGGAACTGTATAAAACTGGACGTTCGATCCCCGCAGTGTCTTATGTTTATTCCTCCCCGTATAAGTCCGATCCTTTTTTATCATAATGACTGCTAGTCCGCTCCAATCTCATAGGCTGGAGCTCACGGACTAATTTACCGAACAATGATTCTGTCTGGAAATATATGATTTATACTATTGTGAATTAGGGTTCGATCGTCCTGGCGCAAGTGAACCCTGGGAATTTACTATGGTTTGTGGTAATCAGGTCGAGTCTCCAGCGGTCCTTTACTAAGTTCCCTACCTCTCCGAACTGTTATCCATTGCTTATATCTCACTTACAACATTCAGCTAACTCCGTTTCTTATTGGTTTGTCGTAATTTATGTCAGAGAGTATACACCACAATCGTAATAGGCCAATCACACTATTTGGTTGGTAAGAAATATTGCAGAAGGTGCGAATATTATTTTATTACCACGAAGAGGCACTGCGGATGCTGCGGAATG
>JALZGI010000027.1 GCA_030861105.1 Thermoproteota archaeon | reverse complement strand
ACAAGACTGCTTTGTCGCTTCTTTGTATTCTTTGGACGCGCTTTCGAGTCTCTTATTTGTTGATCTTGTTCTAACTGCTCTAATTGTCGCTTTCGGAGTTGAAGTCGTTCTTGTAGTTGGCTCTGGTTTTCCCAAGACAGTTCCGATAGCCCTACCATTTTTCTAAATAGGTTCACAGTACCAGGTCCAAAACCAGCATAGTGGTTGTTGGCAGCAATCATAGCAAGTTTAACCTCATTTCTTCTTCCTCTTTCCTTTTTGTTTTTCACCTTTTTTATTTCGTCCGCCCATTGTTTCATTTCCAAGATTCTATCCTTCTGAATTTTCGCAAAAGTCTTTTTCGTCTATGCTTCTATCACCAATGAATCTAATACAAAAAATCTGTTGTAACTATTGGTGGAGTACTCATATGAGCAAGTTGACTCCATACCATACAAATATCATCGTTGGCAAAGAAATTGTATGCTAAATCTTGAAACCAACTAGGATGTCTTACTTCAACTGCGTATCTAAACCTACCACCCAAAAGAGAAACAAGTTCTTTTAGATCTTCAAGTCCTGGCATTATTTGCATCGAAGGAGGTAATTGGATTAGGAGGGCGAGAGTCTTTTCTTGTAACGGTTCTATATTCTCAAGAAACGTGTATACTTCTTCATTAACATCCACAAGATGTTTATCATGTGTTATCACTTTAGGGAATTTGGCTGTGAACTTGAAATTGTCAGGAGTTCTCCTGGTCCAGTTTTTGACCATAAATTTGCTAGGCATTCTATAAAAGGAAGAATCTAACTCCACATAATCAAATACCTGGGAGTAATATCTTAGCCAGTCTGAATTCTCAAGTTTTGAAGGATAAAAAGGTCCTAACCAAGCGGAATAACTCCAGCCAGAACAACCTATATGGTATTGCACACGATAGTCACTATATTATGTTACCCATTGGTGAAATATAAGAAATCTTATGGATTCATCAAATATCTATGACTAGTCACTAAAATTCCTCTTCCAAAGATATATCATAGACATACAGTAGGACTGGCCAACGAACAGCCGGATGTGCAATCACTTAAATCATAGAAAACCTACCACGACTATATAAAAAAAGTGTTCCTAGAATCTGCTAGTGTTCTAAGCACAGGACTAGGATTATTTTTATTAAGCTCCTGTCTTTCTATTATTCATTGATATTGACTTGATGTACTGAGATATGCTTCGGAGTTTCCTAGATGTATGTTTTCAGGTGAAATTGATGGCATCCTTTATCTGCCTTATATATAGTATTGAGACACAATCACACATAAAAAGTATTTCACTCTAATTTTAGAGAGTAAATTATGGCATTAGCCTTCTGAATTCAGATATATTGATGTTGGTTAAGCATCTGCTGACATATGACAATCAACAATAATGCTAAAATCATGATGGTCATAGGAATCGTAGCTTTAGTAGCCTCGCTGTCGATGGCCTATCTGACGAGTTTAACACAGCAACAAGCAGGCGCTTTATCTAAATACGACATCATGGCCGGAGAGACCTCTAAAGGAAGGACTGACCAGGCGGTTCAGCAGAATGACCTAGGCAACAATGAACAACCATCAACAACCGCACCGACCTTACCCACTATTCCAACTGCAAACTGTGCAATGGACACAATTGAGAGCCTTGAATCATTCTTGTCGTGTCTTGGTGCGAAGTGATCGCCTTTTCATATTCTTTTTTCTATGGATTGAATGACCTTTCTTGACATTTACCATGTTCGATAAGGCTGCTAGGCTCTTTGTATGATCTGTTATTGCAATATATTCGAGTCCGAATTTTTCTTTCGCCGCATATTGCATATCCTATATGGACATCATTCCATCACTATCGCTGCTATTATATGAATGGATGTAGAGAAGTGGGTCAATACTGGTGTCAAAGGCATTCCTGCAGAATCTAAGAGTATTCAATAATTTGTTTGTTTAGGATAGCACCAATCAGTGAGAATCAGACCACTCAGCCCCATACTTTGAATGAACTAGCTGACCTCTAGGTTTAAGAGTAAATTAGGAATCCATTTAAATATTATACTATAGTGTAATATCTTATGTGTGAGTTTATAACAAATTATGAGGACAGCAGACTTCTTAAGAGAAGAGCAAACAAGGTAGCTGAGGTAGAAGAGCAACCCGAATTAGAGAAAGTAGAAG
>JALZGI010000012.1 GCA_030861105.1 Thermoproteota archaeon | reverse complement strand
CCAAGAAAAGTGCGTCCTGCAAACCATGTCTGTGGTATAAAATATGCCAAGAAAATAGAATTCCCGGCAGAGCTATAGGACAAAACCGCATGCAGCAAGTCTATTACTGTTATAGTAAGAAATCCTATACCTACAAAAAGGCTAAACTTTTCTTTTAGAGTATAGGCTCTGGCAAGACAATAAAATGCTACAATAGCAGAAAGGACTACTGCAAACATCTCGAAATAAAAGTGGTGAACATCTGATGTAACCCAAGCGTCAGGATTAAGAGAGATAATTGCGATGAATGAAAGAATGATAGATGGTATAATTGTAAATTTGATTAGATAAGGAAAGAGTTTTGATGTTTCATTTGCTATGGTACTACTACTGCTACTACTGCTACTGTTATTAGTGTACTTCACACACTCTATATTTATCTGAAGTAAATATATAAGAATAACTAACCATATTGAAGGGAGATACATTACTTACTTTCGATTAGGTACTCCGAGTCATCCGCTAGTAATGGTCAGTTACTATATCTTGATAGTAGCAGCTTTTATCTCTCATAATTAAAGTGATATTTCAACTCAGAGACTTACTGAATGATATGCCGATGTTAAAGGGCCGAGTTAATCACTGTTCCCAAGAAGCAGGATTAACCCCCAACAGGGTTTATAGTTTGTATTAAGTCAACTCTTAATAAAGTAAAAGAATCACATAACTAGAAAACACTTACGTCGCGGTGGCCTTTATTGTATTTCCCCAACACTAGTTACCTAGCAAACCTAACTGTTATTGATGCGTGCGAGCTCCTTATATAATGTGGCCTTCGAAACGCCCAGGGTTCTGGCAGCTGCGGATCTAGAGGTGTTCTGGGAAAGTACTCGGATAAGAGCATTTTTGTCTACCATTTTCATCGGTCGTCCAACTACTTTTCCTGACTCTTTTGCTCTTCTCATGCCATCTTTTGTTCTTTGAACTAACATTTCACGCTCCCTTTCGGCTACCCATGTCAGTATTCCTAACATTAGCTTGCGAACGCTAGGTTCTGTGCTTTGGAGAAAAGTTTCCCTAGGGGAACAAGAGATCAATGGGGAGTATTCCTCGATTGCTTTAATAGCATCAAGTGTGTCCCAAAATGTTCTCCCTATCCTTGAGAGCTCATATACTAGAACAGCATCGACAGGACACTCCTTAACTAATTCGAGCATATCTCCGAAAGACTTTCTCTTTACAGCAGGTATCCTCCCGCTCACTGCAGAATCTTCAAAATAATGTACAACTTGATAACCATGCTCTGAGGCCCATGTATTCATGGCCATCTTCTGGTTTAAAACGGTCTGTTCCTCTGTACTGACTCTAACGTATGCAATAGCGTATAGCAAACCCGACCTACTACAGAGACAGCAGCGACAGCTTAACAACAGTCCTGTCAAAGAACCTTAACAAAATGTTCAATTCATCGGGCGTTCGGACTGGATTGTTGTTCTAGATAACAAGAACTTGAATTCATTAAACATATACTTGTATCCCCTTCAGGGGATGATATCCAACTTGTTTGTCAAAGTAGAATATCCATCATAACGTTCAATTAGCTATGCCCAGCGCTGACCTTAGTAGCAGCTGGTGTACTATGGAAACTGGTCCCAATCTATATCGGACCTGGATTTAAGCGTATGACATCAAAGTCCCTTACTTTGAAGCTCTTTGTCCTGCTGTTCTGATTTCTCATGTTCTCGTAGAGCATCTATTGTATCGAAATGCTGTCCACATTCCCTACAACTTATAATCTCACTCGAAGACATAGTAGGTCATAATATTGTTAAAATGAAGTTTAAAAGTTTATCCTCGATCTCGGACCGCAACTTCATATCTATCTGATATATGACTGGTGGTCCATGTCTGCTTACTCGATATGATATCCTGTCCATTAATAATAAAGTCACTGAATATTCACTCGTATTCTAAAATAAAAGAGCTACGATTGGTCAAAAAGCTATAACGACTATAATTGGTTTTTCCGCGGGGTCGCCCTATTCAAACATACATGAAAAAAATAATAGTGACGTAAGTTAGAGATTTTCAGGCCAAAATCAGTGGCTGTGACCACATCCGCAACCCATCATACCACCACTGTCATTC
>JALZGI010000620.1 GCA_030861105.1 Thermoproteota archaeon | reverse complement strand
AAGTACAACACTTAGGCTATAGATAACCATCTTGGCTAATGGTGTAGGTGTGTTTACTAGGGCATCTTTGATAATTCCTCTTGCATAATTAAAATTACCGATTCTAAATTGAAATTCGCCCCTAACCACAAGAAATGACAAACCAGTTATGAACGCCACGTTAAACAAGAACGAAAAAAGAATGCCCTCTGCGCCCAGACCTATGGCAACCAAAACATAACCCGAAACTAATTGAAGAACTACACCCATCGAATTAACTTTTAGTACGCTTCGTGCGTCAGAGATTCCAAGAAGAGCAAAACGCAAAATGTACCTTTGGGCTGAAAAAATGACTATTCCTATTGCAATCCAGCTTAGAGCATACAACGAGCCTTGGTAGAGATTGTTAAGAACGTAAAACAGAACAGAAACTGCAACTGCCGTAATTAATAGTTCTATAATTATAGAGGTTCCAACTATTTGAGAGCGTTCTGACGATGACTTTTTTATAAGCGAGTATTCTAGACCAAGCAGAGTAATTGCGGACGTGAGGACAGCAAAGCTATACACAGAGGTGGCTTGGCCTACTTCTGTAGCAGTTGTAAGTTTAGAAATTAATAGCCAGTAGATCCAGTTGACAAATGACACCAGCAAAAGATCAACAGAGAGCAAAAAGCCAGGCGTGACAAACTTGTTAATTGACATTAACTGTATTTCTTAAGCACACTACAGAATTTTTCTCTTTTATTCCTTGTGTTTATTCATCTTCATACACTTTTGGGGTACTTTGTTATTATAGAATCTTTTTTGCTCATCGTGCTAAGGAAAATTTGTATTCCTTTTTTCCATTTATTACCTGTTTATTTAATGTTCTAATGATTGATATAGAGCATAAGAAAATTATTTCTGGTAAATGTTCTTTGTCGGACACATCTCGATCGCTTTCATATTAGGCTACCTCCTCGTAAGTAAATTTCGAGTGCAAAATGTGTCTCTCTCCCTGATCCTATTTTTGTCCATTCTTCCGGATATAGATGTACTATTTAGGTTTACAGTTGCGGATATTGCCCACAGAAGTATTACGCATAGTCTCGGAGTTATTGCAATTATATTTTTTATATTTCTTCTAAAATATAAAAGACCATCATCTATCATAATCTATTCAATTGCATATTTATCTCACCTTGCAATTGGGGATTTAATAGTTGGTCCTTTAAATGTCGTATATCCCTTCGGAACTTTTTACCTATCTGCTGGGATTGGCTTTAAGACATTAGAACATATCTTTATAGAAGGAGTTCTCCTTGCTATAATGGCAACAATAGCTATCTGTCAATATTTGCACGGACCCAAGAGAGACATTACGTTTCCATTTGCATATTCAAAAAAACTTGATCCTATTTTTTACCCCTTGGTCATATTAGGAATATTAGCCTCCCCTTTATTTTTATTGGATGAATCTCAAAAGGAGTTACTTGAATTTCCTAACATCTTTGTTTCACTATTTCAATCCTACGACAGCCTTACCGCTGTTGCAATACTTGTTCTCCATGCTTTTTCAGTGGCAATAGTGATATTCTTATGGATAATAACTTGGTGGAAAACTGATTCCCGATATTCCTATCAAGCAAAGGCGAAGCAGCATAGCCAACACAAATTATAAACTAATGGTGGACAACTAACTTTAGCTAGAGGCGGAGAGGGAATGGAACGAATTCTCATAACCGGGGGAGCAGGATTTATTGGAAGTGCTCTTGCTGACACTCTTATTTCGCGATCGAAGGATTGCCAAGTCACGGTATTTGACAATTTGTCCACTGGCAGCAAAGAAAATATAATGCACTTGGATAGCAATCCAAATTTTAATTTTATTTATGGTAATATCTTGGATGTCTCTACTCTTCAAAGTGTAGTAAACGTTTCTGACATTGTATTTCACTTGGCGGCTAATCCTTTAGTAGCCTTGGGGGCTTATAACACGACAAAAGACTTTGAAGAAAACGTGCTTGCTACTTATAATTTGATTGAAGCTATGAGAAAAAGTACGTCATGCAAGAAAATCCTCTATACTTCAACTTCAACTGTATACGGTGAAGTTGAAGTCCCAAAGATGCCAATACCTGAAAACTACGGTCCTCTCAAACCCATATCGCTTTATGGTGCAACCAAACTTTCTTGCGAAGCGATGATTTCAGGGTATTGCCATATGTTTGGTATTTCAGGGGTCGCATTACGGCTTGCCAATATTATAGGACCCGTAAGTAACAAGGGAGTAGTTTTTGATTTTGTATCCAAATTATCCTCCTATCCCAATTTCCTTAATATTTTGGGGAATGGTAGGCAAAATAAGTCATACCTCTATATCGATGACTGTATCGATGCAATAATGAGGATAAAGTCTCATATTGATCAAGACAGAATTAACTTTGAAATTTTCAATGTTGGCTCTGATGATAGTATAAATGTGTTGGGTATAGCAAACATTGTAATCAATGAAATGTCTCTAGAGAATGTTGCTCTGAACTTTGAGAATAATAACCTCGAAGGAAGAGGATGGAATGGTGATGTAAGAGAATTTTTGCTTGATTGTTCTCTGTTAAAATCACTTGGTTGGAGGCCTAAAATGAACAGTGGAGATGCAATAAAACACACAGCCAGGCTGTATGTCCAGAAGATTTTAAAGAAAAAACAATAAACAACGATGGCACCTCCACTCTACCATACTTGCTCGTTCTGATTTCTTAATGTATAGCCTATGTTATATTCCTAAAATTCCTTAAAGGCTCCTACGGTTGATTCAAGTCACCTAATACAATGATCGAGAGACTGAGAGAGTAACTGAGTGAGTACTAGACGAG
>JALZGI010000619.1 GCA_030861105.1 Thermoproteota archaeon | reverse complement strand
GAATGAGAGCGTCGGACACCAGCGGTCCGGCATGTGATTCTCGTCCCATATTTTTCAAAACAAAGTCGACAGTTTTCCTAATAGCCAAATTGTATGATCTTCTAACATCGACCAGTACCCCATCAATATCAAAAAGTGCACATTTAGAATTATTTAGCATTTTTATATGCTTAGGGCTAATCATGGGTAAACACTTTCTTTTAGATTTTATGAGTTTCACTTACATTTTCTATTACTTCTAGGAATCGGTTATTCATTTCTCTTGTACCAACTGTTACTCTTATGCATCCGAGACGACCTTCGACATTACCTAGTAGTCTGACGAAAACTTGTTCTTGTTTTAGCTTTTTTGCGACTTCAGCATACACTTGCTCGCCACATTCTACAAATACAAAGTTTGAATCTGACTTGAAAACTTTAATACCATTTATTCTCGAAAGTCTAGCGAATATTCTCTCCCGTTCTGTTTTGATTTTCTCTACCGTTTTTCTCACTTGGTCATGTCTGGCTAAGGCTATGCTGGCAATTCTGAGAGATAATGCACTTAAAGCATAAGGTAACTGGATTCTAGACCTAAAGATATGAGCAATGTTCTCGCCTGCAACAATGTATCCCACCCTAGCACCGGCCAATCCAAATGCTTTTGATAATGTACGTAGTACGACGATGTTCTCATATTTGGCTGCCGTGGACGTTAAAGAATATTTACCAAATTCTACGTATGCCTCATCTATTAGAAATAGTTTATCCTGTAAAGTTAGCACCAATTTCATTATTACATCTCTATCAAATTGATTACCAGTTGGATTGTTCGGAGAGCAAATATATATTATCTCAGATTTTTTAGAGAGCCTTACGAGTTCGTTATTACATATGGAATTGTCTTCCCTATCCAATAGTAATGTATTCAATTTCAACCCATGGAGCTGGCAGCGATTTAGAAAATACGAAAATGTAGGTGCCAAAACTGCGACTCGTTTTCCAAGTCCAATTGTGGAAAGGAGTGATTCTATTATTTGATCTGACCCGTTGCCAATGGCAATATATCTCCGATCAGTTTTGATATATTCTTCCAATTGACGATAGAGATAGTCCTCATATTCCAAGCTAGGGTATAGTCTCAGGTCAACCTGCTTTATAGCCTCGGTAATTACATCAAGTCCGAATTTCTTGCTCAACATCAAGTTTTCATTTGAGTCCAGTCTCACATGTTCCTCTTTGACTCCTTCTGGTTTTTTGTAATAGGTAAGCTCAGAGAATTGTTTTAACCTGTCCTGCAACCAGCTCATATTCCCCTCAATCTTATTTTCACGGCTTCGTAATGATTTAACAATCCTTCGGCAGATGTTATTTCCTTTATTGCCCATCCGACCCTGTTAAGCTCCTCTCTGCTTGCTTCGACAGTATTTACGACTTTTAGAAAATCTAATACGGATAATGAAGATCTTGATTTCGCAAATCCCATCGTTGGAAGAACATGGTTTGATCCTAAACAGTAATCACTTGCTGAAGATGGTGTATACTTTCCAACAAGAGTAAGACCTGCAGAAGTAATTCGTTTTGAGATCGACCTTGCATTACTCGACAATATTTCTAGGTGTTCTGGGGCTAGCTCATTTGCAAATGCGATTGCGGTAGACTGATCTCTAGCAACTGCTATAAAACCATTCTTGCTAAGACTCTCCCGTACTATTTCTGCTCGGCTAATATTCCCCTTGTTAATGATTAGATCTATATCATTTAATACTTTTGCTGCCAATCTCTTCGATGTCGTTACCAGACCGCAGAATGTATCATAGCCATGTTCTGCTTGTGACACAATATCCATAGCGACAAGTCTGGATGGCGAGGTTGAATCTGCATATACTAATAGCTCAGTAGGACCAGCAACCATGTCGACAGATACGTTTTGTGAAACGAATATTTTGGCAAGTGTAACGAAAACTCCTCCCGGACCCACTATCTTGTTAACCTTCCTAATAGTTGAGGTTCCAAAAGCAAGAGCAGCGATTCCTTGAGCACCTCCCACCTTATAAAACTCGTCGACTCCACAGATATCTGCCGCTACAAGTGTCAAAGGATCAATGCTTCCATCTTTTAGGGGAGGAGACGCGGCGACGATCCTTCTTACCTTGGCAACTTTTGCTGGAACGACACACATAATGACTGTGCTTGGATAGCGTGCCTTTCCACCCGGGATGTAGCAACCCGCGCTCCTCAGCGGCTTAGCATATCTTTTAATTGTTATTCCATCGATGGAGGACTCAATTTCCCTAAAGAAATTTTTCAGTATGGTTGCTTCGGTTTTTGCTAACCGATCCCTAATAACCCTGATAGATTTAATCTGTTGGTTGCTAACCTTCGTATACGCTTCATCAATTTCTTTGCTTTTGACCAACAATGATTTTAGTTGAACCCCATCCAATTTCTTTGTGTAGTCAATAATTGCACGGTCCCCGTCCTTCGCTACATCGTCCACAATGTGTTGCACTGTCGCAAATACCTGGTTTGAAGCCATTGCATTGGCAACACGAGACCGTAGATTTGCAGCTTCGGATTCTGCATCATTAACAATAAAAGTCTTCATCAAGATATTGGTTCGTCACTAAAGTTGTCGAGTTTTATCTCATCTAAGGGTAAGATCTGTCTAGGTTCCATAACAACCAATCCCTGGGCGAGTTTACGCATAGTTGGAACTATTTGTATAAACTCGTTCTTATCTATGATTGTGTTTACTCCATACCATCCGTCTTCACTCAAGGTACTAACAGTGGGTTTTTTCAAGGCAGGCATACTTGCAAGTAAGCTTGCAAGATTCTCCTTTTTCACATTTACAAAAATATGAAGTTTTTTGCGACCTTCGACCACTCCTTTGAGGAGGGCAACCATATCAGCGATCTTTTCTCTCTTCTTTACATCCTTCAGTGAGTCCTTATTTGCCACTAATACAGCAGTGGATTCCATTACCGTCTCGATTATTTTTAATTTGTTTTGGACTAATGTAGTGCCCGTTTCGGTAATATCAAATATCGCATCTACATCCTCGGGTGGCTTGGCTTCTGTAGCACCAAAGGAAAGAAATATCTGTACATTTCTGTTTTCACCCACTCGTAGCCAGGGAGTAATGATCATGGGAGATATGTCCCCAAAATACTTCCTATAAGCTGCGTTTTCTCTAATATAGGTTGAAGTGGTTGTAAGATATTCGGTGGAAATCCTAAGAGTCTTTTTTTTACTAGCAAACTCCCCAATTAGTTCTGTAAGGTTATCTGATTCAAGGTGCTCAGGAATTGCAAATACTTGTTTTACTCTTCCGAATTCCAAATCAAGCAATGTCCTAATGTCAGCCTTTGCTTCTCTAATCCAGTCTTTTCCGGTAATTCCAATGTCATAGAAACCTTCTTGGACGTATGTTGGAATCTCTTGTGGTCTTAGAACCTTAACCTCTATCTCCGGATCGCTTAAACGAATTCTGTATGTCCTACCACTTCCTACAATACTCTGCCACGCCTCCTCCAAAATCTTGAACGTCGCAGTCTCTATACTACCTTTAGGAACAGCAAATTTTACGGTTGGCATAACAAATTATCAGAGGAAATTCTATGATTTTATATATATTTAGTTGTTATCGTTATTATTGTAGAGTATCCTATGATGAAGAAGAAGATAGTACTCGGTATTTGTCATCCTTTATGTCTAATTGAGAAGAGAACTTCTTTTGCCCTCTTCGGTGTGATATTGTTCTCATCAGAGATTTTCTGTGCTACCCGGTCAATTTCTTTGTTCTTGGCCCCCACCATGGTCGCAATATTTTTAGCATGTAACTTCATGTGGCCCTTCTGAATTCCTTCTGAAGCCAACGCTCTCAGTGCAGCCATGTTCTGAGCTAGTCCAACGGCGCTCATAATCATTGCAAGCTCCTTTGCAGTCTTAACCCCCAAAATCTTCAACCCTAACATGGCTATCGGGTGGACTGAAGAAGAGCCACCTACGATCCCCACAGCAAGTGGTAGTTCGAGTTCACCGACCAGATCCCCTTTGCTGGTTTTGTACCAATTTGTTAGCGAACGATAGTTACCTTCTCTTGCAGCATATGCATGAGCAGCTGCCTCTATAGATCGGAAATCCTGTCCTGTGGCCAATGCCACTGCATCTATTCCATTCATGATTCCTTTATTGTGGGTAACAGCTCGGTATACATCGGAATATGCGAGGGAATAAGCATAAAGAATATTCTCAACAATATTTACCCCTCCAATCTCGTTCTTAGAAAAAGTTGCTCTGCATTTAACCAAGCGCTTTGTTGCATAATTTGATAGGATCCTTAACACTACCCTGCCGCCTGTTAGCTCTTCTATAATCGAGGATATAGACTCACACATCGTGTTAATTGCATTTGCACCCATTGCATCCTTTGTATCAACGATTAACTCCACGACTAGCATCTTTCCCATTTTATGTGGGCTAGAATCGTTTACCTCCTTTATCTGCAGATTCCTGGCTTTAATCGATGAGCTTTTTGAATTAGCAATCCTCAGTATCTCTTCCTTGCGGGCGTTGATTCTTCTATGAGCCGTGGTTAGAGACACCGGCAATGAAACTACTTGTACTTGTCCTATCATTAGCGATTCACAGCATTCAGC
>JALZGI010000617.1 GCA_030861105.1 Thermoproteota archaeon | reverse complement strand
ATACATATCAACCAGGGGCGACGTTGAGTCTGCAAATTTCTGGCCGATCACAACTCTGTCAGGGGTAAAAAAGTCTTCAAGTGCACTGTGTTGTCTTAGAAACTCTGGATTATACAAAACATCATAGTCCTTACCATTCTTTAAATTACAATTTGCTTCCAAATAATCAAGAACAACGTTTCTCATGGTCCCAGGCAGCATTGTGCTTCTAAATACCAAGAAACGCTTTTTGTTAACTGAACTATCGTTTAAAGCATCAGTAATATCGTGTAATGCAGATAGAAGCTGAGACAAGTCCTGGTGTTTGCCAAGGTCCTCGTCGAAAGGATCAAAGTCATAGTTGTTATTATTATTATTATTGATATTATTATTAATATTGTCGCTAAATTTGCTTTGAGGAGTATTCACACATACGAAGCTAATCTCAGCCTTAGAAATGGCATCCTTAAGTGACGATGCCACGTCATAACCTTCCTCTTTCAGGCTCGCTAGTCTGTGCTTTGAAATATCAAAAAATGTGACATGATATCCAAGCTTGTAAAATCCCCTCCCAGTAGCAGTACCAACTACTCCAGATCCTATTATTGCGATGTTGTGCCTGCTCAACTATATCTTCAGCCTGTATTGAACAGATAGATTGTGGGGAGACCATATATATATATAATTTACATCCATATTAGCTATATTTCAATAGGTAAAAATTAACCTACGTATTCTAATATAATAAACTTCTAACTTCACCGGGGAAAGCTTTTTTGGGACATTCCTTCAACTAAGAATTAACACCGTGCTAGAGGTCCATTCCTCCCCTGTACTCTGGACTGCTACGTCTATCCTATTTTTATCTTCGTTACTTGTCCTCGTATTACTGATCAGTCTTACTCCATTGGGTCTTGACAGTCTTGGAATGGTAAAGATCCTCAAAGGCATAGCGGCCGCTGTGTCTGATAATCTTGGAAGTGCAATAATAAAGCTTGAAGAACACTTCTGGTTCTATATACCTCTTGGAATAATAGGCATATGGAGATGGCTAGTCTGGGGGGTAAAGAAGACGGGGGCAGCCCTTTACAGGCCAATATCAGAAGGCGCCTTTATCTCCCGCGTATCTATAATCACACCGGTGTATAACGAAAATCCCGAAACTTTTAAGCTGGCTCTTCAGTCTTGGGTAAGAAACAAACCAGATGAAATAATAGCTGTTATTGACGAACGAGATAAAGATTGCATTGATGTTTTTCAAAATTATTGCAAAAGCAAAAACGGGACACATGCCAAGTTAATCGTTACACAAAAGCCAGGCAAGAGGCAAGCTCTAGCCGATGGGATTTTGGAAGCAAAGGGAGAAATAGTTGCTTTAGTTGACAGCGACACCATCTGGGATAATAATATAAAGCAAAAACTACTTCAACCATTCTCCGATCCTGTGATAGGAGGGGTAACTCCTAGAAATCATCCCGTAAAACGCCAGTCAATATGGGAAAAGATGACTGACGTATTTTGGGACATGAGAAACTATTACGATTTACCTTCACAAACGGCTATGGGATCAGCTTTGACCTGCCTTACGGGTCGGACATCTCTTTATAGGCGAGAATTGTTGTTGCCCAAGTTAGATGTTCTTCTAAATGAAGTTCTACTTGGAAAAAGAAAGGAATCTGGAGAGGATAAATGCCTTACAAGACTAGTTCAAAAGGATGGTTGGAAAACATACTATCAAAGTAATGCAGTCATATATTCTGCGGCTGCTCATGATTTCAAAACCTTTATTACGCAAAGGCTTAGGTGGACTAGGAACAGCCATAACTCTGACCTGGTTAGTTTGCTTGACGGATGGGCTTGGCGTCATCCATTTCTTGCTTTCTACATGATAGACAGGTTCATTTCGACTTTCACCTTATTTCTGGGCCCAATATTTTTGGGTGTGTCTATTTACTACCATCAATTTACAATTACATTGGCTATCTTGGCCTTGTGGATGGTAGGCAGAGGGATAAAAATACTTCCTCATTTAAGGAGACGTCCTGATGATATATTGTTGGTACCTGTTTTTGTGGCAGTAAACTTCTTGATGGCAGCTGTAAAGCTCTATGGGCTTGTAACCTTGCGTGAGCAGAAATGGATCCGGGAGCACTACCATTTGGAAAAGAGCACAGGATATACACATACGTTAGTCGCAAAGATAAAGGACATTACTTTAACTACAGCGATTGTGTTTTGCTTGGTGTTCTTTGTATTCTATGCGTTCAAGTAGCTCTGTTTATTTATCTACTAGGAAAGAATTGTAGAAAATTATCATTGCTTTAAACTAGTGCAATTATGAGCCAAGCCGTATGCGGTCAATCACCGCCGCAGGGATCCCAAGCGTATGTGAATACTTTAAAAGAGGAAGGAAACCATGAAAGTCATCTGAAACAGGTCGGTAATTACATAGCAAGTACGAAATATAGACAGATATCTATTATATTCCTAGTGATTCCGCTTGTCTTGGCTGCATATACGCATTTATGGAATCCTGTTGGTTTTCCCAGGATACATCCAGATGAGGGATACTACATAGGTCGGTCCATACACGTATCGGAAGGCCTCGGTGCTAAGGAAGAAGCAAGCAGATACGATCATCCATATTTCGGATGGCTCTTTCTGGGAAGCATTTTCAATGCATTAGGCTACCCTGATTCTGCTAATCCAAAACCAGGCGACGTGAGCGCTATTGAGATGGTCTGGCTTTTTCCAAGAACGATAGTTGGTATACTTGCTGTAGCCGACACGTTCCTTATTTATAAAATTGCTGAGAGTAGATACAATAGAACTGTAGCATTTATCGCGGCAGTTCTATTTGCGGTAACTCCTCTGGGCTGGTTATTTAGAAGGATGTATCTTGA
>JALZGI010000611.1 GCA_030861105.1 Thermoproteota archaeon | reverse complement strand
CCAAGATCCTTTCCACCACAGAAGACGAAGAGGAAGTTTGGATGGAAGTGCAGTACTTTAGAGACTACAAGCATTGTAAAGATGTATACGCATTGATGATGCAAGACAAAAACATTGAATCACTTGGAAATGAATTCTCTGGTCTAGTCACACAGGGAAAGAGGCATATAACAGGCGGGTTCAACCTCCTCAGGGAGTAGATGAAGCCTTGTCAATTGCCGGAACTATGCACTCAAGTAAATACATGACGGCGCCTCTATTAGCAGGAATCCTAGCAGCTATTTTTAGCATTGGTGCAATTGATTCATTTGCTCAAAGTGAGCCGATAACTTCCCAGGATCAAGAAAGCAATACCACTTCTACCACCTCCGCAGCGTCGCTTGGAGAACCACTTTTTGTAGAACAAGGCAGAATTACAGGACAAAGAGTACTTGCTGTTGCACCCCAACCTCAGTTAGAAACCAGTTTCATGGCTAATGCTAGCATCAACAATGGTACGGGTTCTGTTGTAAATGCAATAAACATCGGCACAACTACAATCACACTTAATGCAGATGGAACATTTCGTGGTGAAGGACAGGGTATATTAAGGACTGAAGGTGGCGACTTCGCAAGTTGGACCAGCAAGACGGTAGGGAACCTTGCCTCGGGGGGAAATATAATAGTCCGCGGTGCAACATTTTGGAGTACACCTCCATCAACTGCAACAACAGCAGGCACACTAGCTTTTATGAATGGTATGATAGGGCTCTTCGAAATGGAAATAGACATACAAGGCAATCTATCAGTCACAGAATGGCAGTGGGAAGGTGAAATTGGCGATGCTGTTGCTGCTGCTTCTCCTCCTATCGTGCAGGGTGAATCCCCAATCAATACTACGACTACGGGGAAATCTGAGCCTTCTCCAATGGTCATGCAATAGTCTTACCAAAGGAATGATAGACTAAGAAAAAACACTCATATCCTTTTTTATTCCTTTTCAAAGACGTTATAGACAGACAGAACCATTGAGTATGTTTGATTACAACTCCACGTTGGATGTTCTGGATGTACTATAGTACATGGATTGGATACTTTCACCCATCCAACTTCAGCATAAGGAGTTTCTGAAGTAGTACAACATACTTCTTGATTTGTAAATCATTGAAACAAAAGGAAAAAGAAGAGTGCGGATATAAAGAAAGATATTGAAAAGGGAGAGATCTGATGGTGGCTGCAGAGCTATGACAGAGCTGCATCTCTTTGAATGTCTCAATAGTCATTAGATTATTGGCAAGAGAGGATGCAAAAGAGTCTCATCAATATTAGCAAATTTCTGAATCTTTGTGTATGATCAGACTGCATTATGCATACAATTCGATTGATTCATCCGTTTTCGTGCAGCTTATACTATCCCATACAATTTTCTGCAAGAAAGAGCACATGTTAGGTGAAACTCCCAAGATACTGTTCCTATATTGGACAGGATGAAACTACCCGATGCAAAATATGAGATATGTCTATGCTATTGCAGGGGATAATTCTTTTTACAATTCAGGTTTAATAAAAATTAGTAATATGATTCTTTCTTATATTGTATAATGAATGCTAACCGAATAAATCGCGTAAATGAAACTGAAGTATTAATTGCTAGGAGTGCACCACCTGCCATTAGTAATGATGTCGTTAATCTTATTTCTGTCTAAATCCAAATCCAAATGATACAAAAAAACAAGAATACGGGAGACAGGCCGAGATATATTCCGCTTTGCCTATCTGTCAGGTCTAAGATTCCATACCCTCCTCGAGATGTGAAGGTATCGATAGTATCCGCAGTCAGAAGGAGTATAGCGGCAACTTCAAGTATATCCTATACACTCTTTCTTTTTTTAGGCTTAGAGTTAAGCAGCGTGGTCATCATGATATCCATTCAATTTTTTAGTTATAACCCTTGTTTTCCTATGACACGTAACTTTGTTATCTGATGTATACTATTGCAAAGTTTACTGCTGATATTAGTACTGCAAATCCGAGCATACAACTTATTCTGCTATGAAAGTATTTCGGTCTCCGCACGAATCAGGCTTCGTACTGCGTCTACGACATAGACCATACTATTTTTAGATCTTCGACTACTTCTGCTTGGCTCCTGTGAGGAATTGTCGTGGATCGAAGATCACCTTAATTGAACTTATTTTCCCATCATCATCGACATGATACCACACACTCACAAGTTGAGAATTATACTCGTGGATAATGCAGACATCGTTGCTATCCGCGAACTCCTTCTTGATGTCGAATTTGACTAACTGCCCAGTCTGGTACAAGTGTAAATTATACTTCAGGTATGGTTCAGCCCTATCAAAGGAGTTGACAGGCGACACGTAAGTCATGTTATCGCTCAAATAGCCTCTGGCTGATTGATAGTCTTTGCGCTCCGTAGCATGGATATACTCCATCACTATGTCCCTTGCACTTTTTACAGAAGATTCAATCTTTTGCATGGCATTCCGTCGGGAGCATTGGATATAAGTTTGGGGGAAGCACGACTCTCAATATCAGACACACAGATTTTAGACCGCTATCCTACCTTACCAGATGATCCCGTCAATAATTAGATCTAGATACATTTAGACATATTAGTTTCATTTCATTCTATAAGATTTCTTATATTCTACCAATGAGTAACATAATATAGTGACTTCCTTGTGCAATACCGCATAGGCTGTTCTGGCTGGAGTTATTCCGCTTGGCTAGGATCTTTTTATCCTTCAAAACTTGAGAATGCAGATTGACTAAGATATTACTCCCAAGTATTTGATTATATGGAGATCGATTCTTCCTTTTATAGAATGCCCAGCAAATTTATGGTCAAAAACTGGGCCAAAAGAACACCAGACAACTTTAAGTTCACAGCCAAATTTCCTAAAGTAATAACACATGACAAACATCTGGTAGACATTAACGAAGAAGTATACAC
>JALZGI010000564.1 GCA_030861105.1 Thermoproteota archaeon | reverse complement strand
CGTTTGTTATTTTTACTTGAGCACCTGTGATGTTGGCTTTATCGGCTGCAACTGATAGTATCCACTCTCGCGGCTCATAGCCTTTTGGGGATGCAACTGAAACATCAATTCCAGTCTCTGCACACCCTATCAATAAATCGTTGCATACGTTGTTGTTGCCGTCTCCTACCCATGCAAGAGAAATTCCTTTTAACCTTTTCTTTTGTTCCTTAATTGTTAAAAGATCTGCAAGAATCTGACAGGGATGAAAGCTATCTGATAGCCCGTTTATTACCGGGACCGAAGCAGCCTGAGCTAATTTCTCGAGGTCATTGTGGTTATACACCCTTGCCATAATACAATCTACGTAAAGTGACAACGATCTTGCTGTATCCTCGATTGATTCTCCACGGGCAAGCTGTATTGTCTGGGCATCCATATATACCGCGTTTCCGCCCATTTGATACATTCCCGCTTCAAAGCTGACTCTAGTTCTGGTCGAAGGCTTTTGGAAGAGCATACCCAATACCTTACCTCTTAGCGGTTGTTTTGGCCGTCCATTTTTCCTCTTTGCTTCCATCTTCAAGACGTCTGCAAGTCGAAGGATCGAAAATATATCGTTTGACCTTAAATCTATCAAGCTTAGAACATTTTTGTTACTTAAGCATGTCTTCGATGTCTTCATCTGATAGATACACTGTCTCCCCATCATGTTTGTCATCGCTCTCTTCCACATCTGTTCTGCCATCGTCTGGCCGGCGAGGTGAACGATCCGGATCAGTGTGCTTGCTTTCATTAATCTTGGTTTTACTTCCTTTTTCTGTCTTAATTGATCTGCCTAAATTCTCAGTTCGCCCGCCATCACCTCTGTCTGGATCTTTGATATTTCTTCCCTTTGTCCATCTGCTGAAGAATCTCCCTAGCACGGGTTTCTCATTTTTTCTGTCAATATCATCTATAAGTTCAGGCCGATCTGTTATACTATCAGTCGGGCGACTAGTATCCGATATTTGGGCCATCTCCTTTGCTCTATCCAAAGGAGCACTCTCCTTGCCCTCCGAGCTAACCGCTTTGTCAGTCCCGGTGTTTTTATCTTTTCCCTGTTCTCCAGCCTGTTGGCTTTTAATCATGTTGGGTGTAAGATTATTCAATGAATTATCCGAGGTCGGCGAAGTACCGTTTGAAAATGCGGTCCTAGATCCGATCTCCTTGTGGAGATCATGTTGTGTCTTTTTTCCTTCTCCTCCTGGAGTTGTAGTGTCCATTAGGATGGAGTTATCTTCTCTGCCCAGTATCGTAGGGGGCTGGATTGGTCGACGCTCGTTTCTACCCGCTATAGGTTGTCTGGCCAACGATACGTTATCTGGAAGAGCATTTTCAATAAAAGCAGGAAATGACTCACTCATTGCATCTGTGAGAGGAACGCCACTAAGAACAGAGTCAACAAATCTGTTCGTATCGAACGGGACTATGTCATCATAGCCTTGGCCAACACCGAGATAAATAATGGGTCTCGAGGTGATATGTACAATAGAGATTGCGGAGCCACCCTTAGCGTCAGCATCTATTTTGGTCAGTATGGCCCCGTCAAAATTAGTATATTCAAAAAATTCTTTGGCCTGGCTTATGGTATCATTTCCAGCTAGAGAATCGCCTACAAATAATTTAACGTCAGGTCTAACTACCCTCACAATTTTATTAATCTCATCCATAAGATTCCTGGCGGTTTGCATACGCCCTGCGGTGTCCACCAAAACCGCATCAATATGATGTTTCTTTGCATAGTCAATTGCGTCCCTTCCAACCGCAGAAGGATCTGCACCGTATCTCTGAGTGATGACCTTTAGAGACAATTTTTCAGCATGTCGAGAAATTTGCTCTATTGCTCCAGCACGGTGTGTATCGGCAGCAGCCAGCACAACAGAAATGTTTTGTGTGCGAAGAAAATGTGCTACTTTTGCTACCGTGGTGGTTTTGCCGGTCCCGTTGATGCCTAGAAAGACAACAACGAAGGGTCCTCCTTTGTTGTTCTTCTTTTCTATAATCTTCCTGACAAGATTAAATTCACCTGCTCTCGAGAACATTTCAACAATTGCTTCTCGGAACTTGATCTTAACCATTTTCTGTGCATTCTGTTCCTTTTCAAGTTTGGCACCAATTAATTCTGGTTTTAGTTTTGTAACAATAACGTCGATAACCTCCTGTGCTATATCGCTTTGCAGTAATTCAAGCTCAAAATCATTCAGAACTCTGTTTACTTCCTTTTCAGAAAGCTCCTTTTGAGTTATGCTCTTTGTTGCGTTCGAGAGCGCCTTCCTAAGCTGGTCAAACATTTTTAGCTCCTAACATGAACCAAAGTTTATAGTAGTATGGTATGTTTTTGTACCTTCACAGTATTATCAGATGAAACCTTGTATACAACTGCTATTTGGTAGATGATATAGGTCTCGTACCCATGTTTCGTACACCAGAAGATTGATGGAGCATATTATTTACTTGCTCTTGGATCTCGGCGATTCTCATTTCTATTTGCTGTTTTTGTCCTGCCAACTGTCTAGAAGCAGCTTCAAATTCCTTTATCCTTGACTCGATGTAATTTAGAGTGTCTTGTTTATTTTTTTCGATGCTCACACCGGCTCCAACGTTTACGAGAACCTTATCGATCGCGGGGATGACTGCTCTCAGGTATACCCCAATTCCAACAGGAACCAAAGATTCCGTCTGATGTTCAGCTTCAATATTATTCATAGCAGAGGATGCTAGTCGCGCCTCTTCTATAAGTCTCACAGC
>JALZGI010000561.1 GCA_030861105.1 Thermoproteota archaeon | reverse complement strand
TAGTACATGTGTACTCTCCTTTAGTCTGATTAGGTCTGGAAGGATTTTGGTTGAAATTTCTGAAAAACTCTTTTCTGACAGTGGTTTATATAGCTGAGAAGGCTGATATTTGTCCAATCATAAGGTTCTCACTTAAAGCAAAATAATTGACAAGACAGGGTAGTATATAATATACTCTGTGCGCCTGTCGTACTAAATGCTTCCGTGGCGAACGTTTAATAGGCCTCCCAAAAAATTTGGATTGTTGTATGCCGAAATTTAAGTCGACACAGGATATTATACGCATTATTGATAATAAAGATCAAATTCGCAATTTCGGAGTCATTGCTCACGTCGATCATGGCAAAACGACAATGAGTGATAGTCTTCTAGCCGCCTCTGGTATCATTTCACCTTCAGTTGCAGGTCAGGCTCTAGCTTTAGATTCTATGAAACTTGAGCAGAACAGACAAATGACTATTCGGGGAGCCAATGTTACGCTCTTCTATGAAAATGAAGGAAAGGAGTACGTAATCAATATGATCGATACACCCGGTCACATTGATTTTACTGGAAGAGTCACCCGTGCGCTTAGAGCAATAGATGGTGTAGTGGTTGTCTCCGACTCTGTTGAGGGCATCATGACTCAGACAGAAACAGTGACTAGACAGGCACTAGAGGAACGCGTAAGGCCTGTTCTATATATCAACAAAATAGATCGACTGGTAAAAGAGTTAAGACTGGATGCAATATCAATGCAAAAATGGCTTTCCAATATCATAGCAGAGTTCAATAAGCTTATTGATATCTATGCCGAACCTGAACTTAAGGAAAAGTGGAAAGTAAGTATCCAAGGAAATAGTGTAGCCTTTGGTTCTGCAAAAGATAGATGGGGATTTAACTTTAAAATCGCTCAAAAAAGGGGTGTTAGTTTCAAAGATGTATACGATGCTTACACTTCAAACGAACCTAATGCAATAAGGTCCTTAGCAGAAAAGGCCCCCTTACATGAGGCAGTACTAGGTATGGTTGTACAACATCACCCTCCTCCTCACATTGCCCAGAAATATAGAATTCCAAAAATCTGGCAAGGGGACCTAGAATCCGAAGTTGGAAAATCAATTCTTGCATGCAATGAAAAAGGTCCTGCAGTTATGATGGTTACTACCATTAATGTTGATCCACAGGCTGGAAGGATTGCAACAGGAAGACTTTTTTCCGGTACTATCAAAGATGGTGACGAAGTATATCTTATTGACGCAAAGAGATCAGGAAAGATTCAGTCAGTCAACATCTACATGGGTAATACCAGAGAAGTAGTAAGTATGCTGCCTTCTGGTAATATACCGGCGTTATTAGGCCTCGATTATGCTGTTGCAGGAGAAACAATAGCAACTGTAAAAAGTCTACCACCATTTGAATCTATCAAATACGTATCAGAGCCTGTTGTTACAATTGCAGTAGAGCCAAAACACCCGAAAGACCTACCGAAGCTTGTGGAAGCTTTGCGCCGACTAACTGTCGAGGATCCTAATCTAATAGTAAAGATAAATGAAGAAACTGGAGAGACACTTATGGCTGGGATGGGTGTTTTGCACCTCGAAATAGCCACTTCTCTTCTGCAAGAGGCAGGACTAGAAATTTCCACAACCCAACCTCTAATTAACTACAGAGAGACTGTTCGCACTAAAGCAGGCCCCATAATGAGCAAATCTCCCAACAGACACAACAAAATCTTTATGCGCATAGAACCTCTACGTGAGGAGGTTATTGAAATGCTGAGAACTGGTCAGGTTAAAGAAGATATGGATAAGAAGGTGATGGCCAAGGTTCTACGGGAGAAGGGCTGGAGCGCAGATGAAGCTAGAAGTGTCGCTGCTATAGATCCTGGAGGAAATATGTTGATCGACGAAACTAAGGGTGTTCAGTTTCTACAAGAATCAATGGACTCTATAAGATCGGGTTTCGATGACGTTGTCCATTCTGGACCTATTGCTCACGAGGCATTAAGAGGTGTTAAATTCGTCTTACATCACTTTGTTCCCCATGAAGATCCTGCACACAGAGGCCTGGCCCAATTAATGCCAGCATCGAGGAGATCAATGCTAGGGTCGATGCTCATTGCTGACCCAGTTTTGCTTGAACCTGTCCTTGGAATTGAGATTAAATGTCCTCAGGAACAAATTGGTACTGTAGCTGGCATATTGTCAGGCAAAAGAGGAAAGTTACTAAATGTTGACCAAAAAGGAATCATCTCAATTATAGAAGGTGAAGTTCCGGCATCCGAAACATTTGATCTATCAGAGGTCATAAGAGGGGGTAC
>JALZGI010000552.1 GCA_030861105.1 Thermoproteota archaeon | reverse complement strand
TACTCCTAACTGTCCACTGTCAGAATATACAGTAGCTGCTGAAGCAATAGCATAAACGAGAATGAATGTGCCAACTATTTCAGCTAAATATTTCTTTTTTGAGCCTGCAGCCACTTTGTCTTTAGTTACTTCCCCTGCACCTTTTACTTTATCTTTAGCACCAGTTACTGTTCCCTTTACTTTCTCCGTAATTTTGCCCATAATTATACTTCACACAGTACATGATTATGATTCTGTTTAGGGTTATGTTCTATCAACTTGCTGCTGCAGATTGTACATCAGGATGATTATATTTTAAATGAAGTTGCAAATCCTCTTTGTTATAACAAATCTGTCCGCAAATATCACATTTACTTTTTTCATATGGTTTACTGGCGTATTTATGAGATCCCCTTTTGGTCAATAACCACCTTAAATATTCTCCTATCCT
The DNA here is from genome assembly GCA_030861105.1 of Thermoproteota archaeon. Lineage (GTDB taxonomy): Archaea > Thermoproteota > Nitrososphaeria > Nitrososphaerales > Nitrososphaeraceae > TH5893. The sequence goes on along the minus strand of JALZGI010000552.1, from coordinate 4,280 downwards.
CAAGTATTGCAATTATATCTTAGACATATTCATTAAAAACAGTTTCACCTATCACCTGTATATACATAAAACTGATATTCAAAATCATAATTTTTAAAAATATATCACTACCTTATAAAGTTAGAGACATAGTCTTAATAATCATGGATGGATATGAAATATATGCTAAAAGATTTAGGTGTGGGATCAATTTCTTGATTCTAAGAGGGAAAACCCATAATGACAATGGAATAAACTTAGATAATAACAAAAGAACCAATAAGAGAAAAATTAGCAACACCAACCTTCAAAGATCAATCAAAAGGATTCTAATATAATTGGCCTCTTAATTGCAGGACACGATAACAAAAGAATTTCCTCTCAACTTCGAATACCACTTAGCACCATCCAGAGAAGAACAAGACAAATACTAGAGAAAGGATTAGTGCAGCGTTTGTTCAAACCAAATTATAAGCAGCTAGGATTGAAGAAGGGAATGATTCATGTGTATATGGCAGATGGTAATATGAGGTCTGTTGCTGAAAAAGTATCTAAAATGGATGGGATTACGTCTGTGGCAATTCATATTGGTAATTCAGATGTTGTAGCAGATTTTATCTATAATGACAGTGAACAAATAGTAGACATTCAATCTGCTATTAAAAAATTGGAAGGAGTAAATAGAGTAGTTTGGTCAGAGGAGGTTTTTGTTGTTCCTGTTAATAATGAAAATGCAACTTTGGCATATCAGAAATTGTTAGGATGAGGTGCTAGATAGTTTAGATTGTCTCCACATAGTGCTACTTGCACTATGTGCATTTTGGACAACCATATTAAATAAGTTGCCACGTTTTTTGTTTTTGCTAACTACCGACTATATACAAGATTATTGGCTGAATGGTCTATCTGATTAGAGCTATCTCTCATTCCCACTACTAAATCCTTTATTAATTAATAGTTCATCATCCCTATCTTGTTTCACAAATATCCATTGTTTTTTCTTAAAGAAAAGGAACAGAACTCCAACTACTATAACCATAGAAAGGATAATTATTAGAAAACCTAATGGCAGACTATTGATATTCTTTAGATCTAAACCATTCATCCCGTAAACACCAGAAATAAAAGTCAATGGCAACACTATAGCTGAGAAAATGGCTAGAATTCTCATTGTATCATTCATTTGTAACGATATATTTGCCATATAGAGATCGCGCGTGGAGTTTATGGTATCTCGATAAGACTCTACTAATTGTATTAGTTGACTAATATTATCATAAGCCATTTCAATATATTTGATTTGGACTTCTTTATTTGATTGCTCTTTTTCCATATGTATCAAAAAGTTTAAGGTGTCTCTAATATGCCAGAAATGTCTTCTTAGAACTATTATCTGTCTGGATAGTGTATCGAGATACTCAAGCATCTTTTTTGTTGGCCTGTATAAAGTTCTCTGCTCAAAGTTTGTTATGGTTAATTCTATTGCTGTCAGAAGTTGTTCATATCTATCTACAACCTCAGATATAATACTATAATATAATGCGTCGATTGAGGCTCCCATAACTTTCTTATTTTTTTCCTCAAAGAGTCTGTGCACATCACTTATTAGATCTACATCAGATGAATGTATAGTTATAAGCCAACCTTTGCCAAGAAATAGATAAATGCCATCAGTAACAAGAGTGCGAAGATCCTTGTATTTTATACCAAGGATTATGGTGAAGGTGTGATCCTCTAATATACGAACCTGGGGTTTCTTGGATTTATTGAGAGTTGTTTCCACTGCCTTTTTGTCCAACGAGAATAATTCCTGTATTCTTCCAATTTCAGCTCTAGTAGGATCAACAAGATCGATCCATATACTATATCCTTGTTTGATGTCTTCCTGAGAGCCCTTTTCTTTTATCTCTTGTTCGTTGTAAGCAATAGTTGTTTGCATTATTCTCTATATTCTATAATAGATATTGATTACTTTGAATTATAAAGGCGGATTCTTTTCATATGACTAATCGTATTTGTTATTTGTGAGTAAGTTTCTTCTATTCGTATGATACTCATTTTTGGCTAGTCCTATGTTTTTAGTTTATCCATGCATAGCAGAGAAAAGAGTAAATTCATCCAACACTGCACATGAGAAGACGAGGATACCGATGACTTATGGACAGAGATTGAAACTGTTCGATGGGTTCTTTACGTTATGGAATACAATCATCATTGTATATTGATATTTCTATAGCACTTGACATTATCTCCCGAGCCTCAGTCACGCCGTTACCTTCCATCCTTTGATATAGGATTAAATTCGATCACCTCTTATTGCTTTGTGCTCTGCTATTTTACCATTCTTTCCTATTGTATGAATGTGAACTGCCGCTTAAGAAACCTGTTGGAGGTATGAAAAGCGTATAAAGAAAAGGTCAGAACAAAGAAAAAAGTAAGATTAGAGTTTGTGTTTCTTAATCATAATCGTAGCTGATTATGGTCGAACGATTTCAACAAATAGCACGTATGGTCTACGATACTAGATAAGACGCCTTTACGAATTATACATTATGAGATCAAAATTACGACTTTCTTTAACTCAACCTGAAGGAGGTAAGAAAGATTATGACTAGTGCAACAATTCTGACAATTTTTGCAATCAGCATTTCGGTGATGCTGTTGATTACAATCATCTTTGCGGTTACCGTTTACTCGGTTCCTGACAAAATAACTAAAGGAGTTTCCTATCTATCATGTCATGATAGGATACTAGGTTATGCACAAATGGGATATTACACCGATACTAAGACCGTGCAAGCGGCCCTGGCTTCCTGTAGCGGCAGTCCCTCTGAAATGTGACGGTAAGCAAGTCTATTCTGATTGACAAAAGCGACTCTGTTTGTTGATCAGAATTTTTTTGATTACCACTTGAGAATATACCGTGCACTATCCATATGTAGTAAGAGGATAGATGTATGTGATAAGTCTCCAAGGGGAGACAAAAGCATACCAGGGATAGCCAAGATTTGAAGCGCACATTCCACAATCCCCATTTTTGCTTACTCTATTACTATCCGAAAATGATGTATGAAGTAGATATCAGAGCGATACGCCACCACCACCTGTATCCTCTGTTGATAATAATATAAATATAAATAACATAGGGAGTGGACCCACTCAAGAAGAAGATTCTGAATCCGCTCGCGTTCCATTAGTTGAAGAAAGGCTGGATGTTTCAAAGAAAGAAGTTACATATAAAGAAGCCACTTTGATAAAAGAACCTATAACAGACAGTTGAAGTACCAGTAATGTATGAAGAGCTAATAGTTGAAAGAGGATCTCCTACTGAAGCCACTACTTCCCAACATGAACTGAAACCTCCTGTTAATACAAGAGAGGAAATAAGGACTCCATAATAAGAGAAGAAGTAGAAGTGAAAAAAGAGGCGTACGTCGAAGAAGAAGAAGAAGAAGTTGTTATTAAGAAAAACCGCGTTGAAGAAAAAAGAACAATTACTGAAGAAGTGAAAAGTGGAAAGCTAATAGATGATGGTATTGGAGACAATTTCAAATAATTTTTTTGAGAGAGAAGAATCTATAAGGAATAAATAATATTTTTCATAATAAACATTATGAATATCGACAATTTAGCAAGCATGTTTTCACAGAGAAGCGGAGTTCAACAATCTATGGGTAACTCCATTATGAGTGCCATCATTGGATTTATGGTACAAAAAATGATGGGACAAGGATTAGGGAATATGTTATCTGGTGCTGGGGGCAGCGGTAGTAGTAGTTCAGGAGGCATACAGTCAATGCTGTCTGGACTAGGCGGATTGAATCGTGACCATGAGTTGGTAAGACATGTACAACAAAACGCAGGAATACAAGATCCAGAGACTGCTAGACAATATACACAACAAGGAGTGGATGTACTCAGTGAACAATCCAGAAATAATCCACAAGGACTACAATCTTTATTAGGAGGCTTTCTAGGTGGAAGAGGATCAAGTGGAAGCCAACAACGTAAAGGAAGTGGTGGCGGCGGTCTAGGTGGAATGGTGGGAGATATATTGGGAGGCTAGTCCTCCAGCCCCTGTGTTGCTTTAATTTTTTATAATCATCTTTAGATAATATACTCTTATAGCATGTGGTTTATTGAGATACCATGAAAATTGGTTCTTCAGTAATAGCATCGACATCAACAGCCATCGCAGCAATCGTTATCACGGCATTGTCATTGATTTTGACCTCTTTGATGATGGTTCCAAATATAGATGAGGCCATAACACAACAGGCTAATACAGCATCCTCTAGTAG
>JALZGI010000550.1 GCA_030861105.1 Thermoproteota archaeon | reverse complement strand
ACCTAGAGCACCACGAGCAAAGGAACTCATAATCATTATTGTTGTTTCCTTTAACTAATTCTTCTGAGATAATGGACTTGTCCTTACTACAGTCGGGTGCCGCCTTAATCTTTGCCATTCTATTTGTTTCTTGACCACCTATAATATGATAGATTTAATCGTAGAGCATCAAAGGTATCCGCATGGACTGTTCTCTCTTTATCTAATTTGTCTTCGACAGCATAAGCCGAACGACATGAAATAATCAAATCCTCAAACTGTTTATGTATTCCTACAAGTGCAGTGCCGTCTTCATTCTTCTCTGATATTATTCGTTGCGTATGATTTAACATATTACGCCCTTGAGGGTTAAACGGAATTAGAACAACGAAGAGATAACGTTCAAGAGAAGTCCTTGAAGTTTTACACAAGTTCTGTTTATCCTTCAAGTATTGTAATGAAGGATTCTGGTTAAACTCATTGCATAGTGCCGTGTAAAGTTCGGTGTTTGCCGCATCCATTATTATGTTCTTAAGATTATTACCACACTTCCGTTTTAACTGCCAAATAGTGTCTAAGATATCCTGGAATACTGGTCTTTCAAATTCTCGCGAGTAAACAATCTGAACCTTGCCGTTTACGAATCTACTAACCACCTTTCCACGACCAAACGACTCACCAGCAACTGGGAATATGCCGTTCATTTGAACACGATATTGGCTGTCTCATTTGTTACTCCTTTGATGTTACTCCTTTGATATAACTGCAAAGAGAAGGGAGGGGAGGGGGGTATCATTTTGCCCTCAACAAATCGAGTACCGGGTAGTTTGTTAAAAGCAATGTAAACTAATAGGATATTCATTATACTGAGGTTAATATAAAAAAATAAAAATGTGGTTGAGTTCTTATCATGTTGCTCCTATTGTTGGCAACTTTGCTTCTGCATCGACAGTATATGTCACTGTAAAGGGTGTTCCATCCAAAGTATGTAATGCTAGCGCTGTTCCTGCAAACGGTAATGAGCCAGCATTGATTGGAGAATCAGTAAACTTCTTCATCAAAGATATTGCTACCTTGCCATCTCCAAATGGGGCAGTCAATGGTTCAGCCTGAGGCTGATTTCCTTCTTCTCCTTGTGTCAGGTTGGCAGAAACCGGTCTATATGGATGCAATACAACTGCTTCAACTGGAGCACTCGCAGTAAATGTTACTACACCAGAGTATATCTTACCGTCTGATCTCGGAGGAGCGACCATTACAAGTTGATGTGTTTCATGTCCTGGCAATGGGTCCGGTGCTGACCTGCTCGTATTCTGTACTATAAACGGAGTCCCCTGATCTGGTTGTTGTTGTGCTTGAACAAATTCGTCATTTCCTATTAGGTTAATACTTACAAATGCAGCCGTTCCTAATGCTGCAATGGCAACTATTACACCTACTATTACACTTTTATCCATAATCTTCCATGTTCGAACAACAGATACAGAAATAGATTTCTTAGCATAACGTATGATCTGTTCCAATCAGTATTGAGTTTACTGATACTCTATGAGAAATAACAACTGAACAAGAAATCAGATGACCTGATCAGGAAGACAGATATCAAATACTAAACTGTCCTTCAGGAAACAAAATGAATACCACAAAATAATCATGCCTTTTTCTCCCTAATATTTACCGGCAAAAGACACCCCCTCCTTTTTATTTTTTGTTTCCGAACCCGATTAGTTCCCTAGTTTTGACTATGTGTAGAATATTTAACATATGGTTACGATAGCAAAAGGAAATCATTTCGACTTCGGGATCCGACGAATACAGGAAATGAAGAATGGTAAATCATTATTCTTCACAACACCAAAACATTATGCTAGAAAACTAGGTCTCACCAAAAAAGACCTACGCACTTGATTCGTATTTTATGTATTGCTAGAAGACAAGGAAATATCATGCTATCTTCAAAAAGAATCTTTGATTAATAATATAATAAGGTCAATAAGAGTGACATTCTCTTTTATGTTGATTTAATTTTCTACGTCCACCCTCTATTGTGACTCCACATTTGTCACATTTAGTTTTCCCGCCC
>JALZGI010000518.1 GCA_030861105.1 Thermoproteota archaeon | reverse complement strand
TTCTAAAGGTGTTCTGGTCAGTACACAATCCAACAACTAAGAATAGACAAGGACCAGATGTCGGCTCACAGTATCGTTCTGTGATTTTCTATCATACTCCAGAGCAGGAATTATCTGCAAAAAGATCGATAGAAGAACTCGAAAAATCTAGAAGGTTTAGTAATAGGATTGTGACCGAAGTAGTACCTGCGACTACCTTTTACAAAGCAGAAGAGTTCCATCAGAAGTACTATCAAAAGAGGGGAGGGGGCAGCTGCTACCTATAAAAAGTTAGGTGGTAACATCAAACCTCCTTTTTTATGCTTTTTCTTACATGTTCTTGCTTGCGCTTTTGAATTAATAAAATTTCTTCTTGGCACAGGGCGAACTTTTCAAATTATAATCCCCTTCTTAAAGTCATGCTGCCTCTCATGCAGTAATATTTTCTCTTCTTTATCCTGATCTATGTTTCACGATTCGATTACGAATGAGAAGCAACTGTCAGGGCCACCACATTTTGAATGAATAGGTTATAGCGACTGACAAGACTTCTTCTAGACCCTGAGACGGCTGAATCCTCCCATGGTAAGGTTTGACCCTTGGCTGATTAGACCTCCAAACTCCTTCATAAGTTCACTAATACTTTCATCTTGCATCATCTTTGCAGCGACTTCATTTGCATGATCTTTGTCTCTATAGAATTGCAGCAATGCCCAAACCTCCTCCTCTTTCTCATCTTTGATAGAAAGGGTCTTTGTGATACTTTCTATTCCCTCAGGAAACTCACTTGTACTGAGATTGTAGATCTCAGGTCTTACCCCCTGCTTCCTGAACCACTGCACAATTAGCTTTCCAATCCGTTCTATTGATTTATGGTTCTCTTTAGATGCTCGGATTAAGGAGAGCCCTAGGTAATTTCCAGTTTCTTCAGAAGTACTTGCAGAGCTAGCATCTGCATTTATAGTGCCAGGATGTTGGCTCTGAACATGTTGTTGATAATCTTCCGGGGTGCTAAATCTGGCATTGCAAATTGGACATATGTCCACTTCTGGCAGTCCCGCATCAGGGCGATCTAGACTATGAGACATCTCTCTTCTTTTGCATCTCCTCTGCAATCATCATTGATATATGATTGTCAGTCGTACAATATATGATAAAAAGGCAGGTATAGCCCTCACGAACCATCAGTGTAGTTTGCGTATAAATTATTAGTTCCAGAAAGATATAGTAAAAAAATTTAATGTGTTAATCTCTGGTCGTAACTGCTCTGACGACAATAGAAAATCTGCAAAAGTTGTAGGCAGTGTTAAAATCATAATTTCTATAGCCATGTCCATCAGTCTTCTTTGCTCTTGCTTCTTGCAGATGAAGAAGATAATGATGACTCGATAGATGTGCTGTTATCACTATTAGTGCTCTGTTTGTTGATTTTTTTAGATCGTATTATCTATATCAGTTATCTTGCTTTCTATTGTTTCTGTATTCAATTTCTATCTAACTACCTCTTTTTTCTATATATATCTCTGTATCTTCCTTTTCCAAAAGTATGAGGCTCCCTTACCCCACGTACGGACCATAAACCAATTGATCGTCGAATCTAACTGATTTGATATTGACAAACTCAAGCATGCCATATCTTGATATTTCTCTAAAATCCGCTATTCTTTATATCTTCAAATGGAACACGTGAGTCAGATATCACTACATTATTTACCGTAACCATTCCGGATTCTATTTTCTCTATCGATCTAGTCTGCGTGCCATCGCGTGATCTGCTTATCAAGGATTTATCACACCCCTTCCGACAATTTTTCCATCTTTTAGCATCTGCAGAGCTTCTGTCGCTTGATTTAGATTGAATCGGTTTGAAACAAGAGGTTTAATTATTCCTCTTCTTGCAAGTGATACCAGCTGTGTGAGATCATCTAAACTCCCAGCATAAGACCCAATAAGTCTGTACGCTCTTGTTGGCATCGTAACTAAATTTAATCTCAATTCGCCTCCAAAGAGCCCAACAAATACCAATCTAGCTCTTCTTCTAAGTAGCTGCATATCTGTCTCTATAGATTTGGTAGAATTAACAAAGTCAATAACTGCATCAGCTCCTAACCTATCTGTCAACTCCTTGATTATTTTTACAGGATCGTCGTTTCTAGAATTGATAACAAGATCAGCTCCATTCTGTTTTGCAGTTGTTAATTTATCATCATCTAGATCAACTGCAATTACTTTTGCTCCTGTAATGGCTTTTGCTAGCTGGATAGCCATCAGACCTAAACCACCCACGCCAACAACTACGACATTGTCATTAGGTTTGAGAAGAGCATTATTTATGGCACCATATGCAGTAAGTACAGAACACGGTAATGTTGAGGCTATGTCTGTATCTAAATGTGGGTCATCACTGCTCTTGCCAATAGTGTTATTTTGAGTATTTATTTTGACTAGGTATTTGTAATGGGGTACTAGTACATACTCAGCATATCCTCCGTCTGCGTATATACCAAGAGACCTCGGATAATCACACAAGTTTTCCTCTCCGCTTCTGCATGCTGGACAAACTCCATCTCCTATCCAAGGGTAGATAATGACCTCTTCTTCCTTCGTGATAGCCTCGTTTCCAACCAACGCTGGGGTTGCATCTTCTCCCATATCCTGAACTATTCCAGCAATTTCATGTCCGGGTGTCAGCGGGTATTTGACGCCTCTATCTGTAGTTTTTAGAAATTGTCGTTCTGGTCCCTCATACCCGCCCTCCCACAAATGAACATCGCTATGGCATACTCCAGCCGATAACACCCTGACAAGAACTTGTGAGCCTTTGGGTTTTGGTACTTTTATGTCCTGGACCTCCAAAGACTCCTTCGGTCTAACAATCCTTGCACTCTTCATATTGCATGATTACTCCTTGAAAGGACGTTCTACTACAATTTTTGACAAAGGATTTCTGCGATTTAGAAATTCTTCTTTGACATTCACGCTATAATCGACCTCGTACTTTTGGTTCAATGTCCACTTAGGGCTCTCGACAAGCTCGCCAAGACCTGCACTCTCCCCAAGCTCTGTCTTTGCCTTTGATTTTACGCCAAGAAAATTCAACTTACTACAACGCCAGCAGATGTGCTTCTCTTTCTGTTCTTTGCCAAAGATTTCCCTGGACATTATAGCTTTAGTGGATCGTATGTAATTTAATGATGTCACCATTTGGTCAGAAGTCTTACATTGTACTTTTTTTCTTTATCAACCAATTATTCCGCATTACATGTATCTTTTAATCCTACTTCCCGGCTTTGTCTTCCAACCATTTTATAGCATCAAGGGCTGCCTCACATCCGTACCCTGCGGCTGTAACTGCCTGCCGGTACTC
>JALZGI010000494.1 GCA_030861105.1 Thermoproteota archaeon | reverse complement strand
CCATAAGGGTGAAATATATCCTTTCGACAAAATGAGATCAAACTATCTTGTCTCTTAAGGTTATCTAAACCGTGTGAATAGTTTTCTGCGGTTGTTATGCATTTACTCGCATTCGTTATCATTTGTTGGAGGCCTAAATCACCTATTTTTTGAGCCTTTCATAGTTGATGCTAAGAGAGACTCTTGCTCCGACGACGATGCCTATCCATTCTCAGATTTCTTACATAAATATAGTACTCACACGTACTTTTTAAGAAACGCTCTTGGTTCTATGATTTATTTTCAAATAATCTCACAGCTTTTGTCCCTATATTGATTGAGATAAAGTATATAATCCAAGAAATAAATTCGGCAATTGCATAGGCCTGATAAGGCTCAACGGAAGATACAAGTAGAGAATAATGGATATATGTTTTTGATATTACAAATAGTACTTCAGAAATGGAAAAAGTAGCGAACAATTTTTTGACATCATTTTTTATTTTGTTAGAATTCCTCTTACCTGTTAGGGGATCTACATACTTGGTTTTGTTATCTCTATAAAAAAGAAACGCAAAAATTGGAATGTAAACAGCATATCCTACTGCCAAAGTAACTAGCGAATTGATGGCATGATTTCCGTCATATTCGGCATAGATTTGGGTAAATAAGGCTCCAACTACGAACGAAATTATCCCAGCAATAAGGAGACTTTTGTTAAATAGAATAGTGTCTCTGTACTTAGTATAAAATTTAGTCATCATTGTCTCTTTCTTCTTTACTCTTCTCGTTTGGCAAAATGAGTTTAAAAATCTAAAGAGGTATATACCGCAAAGGGATGGATGGTCTGTTCTTGATAAAGAACCCATATGTAATAAGTTCTTTATTGAAGATAGGAAGAAAAAAAGGTATAGCAGTACTGACTTCCATTAACAAAACTTAATAGAGGAGAACTAGGATTCATTTTGATAGGTACAGGCCCGCCTCCTCTAACCTAGCGTTAGCAATCATAAACATTCAATCAAACAGCATTTACCAAAGTTTTGCAAACCTAAATCTTTGATTATCATCATTGCTACTGTATTTTAATAAGATTTGCATATAAGAGTATAAATATTACAATGCCCATATATATAATATATGAATAGACCAAAACAAAATACAGTCTCCATATATCCAAAGACTGTATGTCCCAATTGTAATGTTAATTATAGTAATAGCAAGATAATCTCAGACCCCGAATCTGGTGAATTTATTTGCAGCAATTGTGGTCTAGTATTATCTTCCGAGAGAGCCCTGGAAATAAGACCTGAATGGCGTAGTAGTGGTAATAGCAGTAGTGTCAATAATATTCAGGAATTAAATAACAATAGAGTAAGAACAGGGATGCCAACATCTTTAGCAAGACATGATATGGGTTTATCAACTATCATTGGGAGAACAGATACAGATTATACTGGAAACAGAATTGCTGCCTCCATTAAGCCTACAATTGATAGGTTAAGAATACTGGATTATAGAACCCAGCTATATAGTTCTACCGATAGAAGCCTTAAGAGAGCATTTGCTGAACTTGATTCGTTAAAAGATAAACTGGTATTACCTGACTCAGTAGTTGAGAAAACAGCATACATTTACAGAAAAGCTCAGAGCAGGGGAATGATTAGAGGAAGAACGGTATCAGCGATGCTTGCAGCTGCCATATATATCGCGTGTAGAGAAATGGGTACAGGAAAAACATTAAAAGATATAGCTCAAGGAACTAACGTAAAGGTAAAAGCACTATCCCAAAGCTATCGTATTTTGATTACAGAACTAGATATAAAAATACCAATGCTTGATCCCTTGAGGTGTGTGGCTAAGGTAGCAAACAAGATGAAATTAAATGAACGAATTACAAGGCAAGGTATGAATATAATGCACACTGCCATAAGAAAAGAAGCAAGTGCTGGAAAGAATCCAATGGGATTAGCAGCAGCTGCTTTGCATATTGCATATGTAAACAACAACTTCAATGATGATGTTCGCAATAATAATAATAATAATAATAATAATAATAAGAGTAATGCACATAATGATAGCAGAAGATCTCAGACGTCATTTGCTCAAGCAGCAGGAATAACCGACGTAACTTTGAGACATTTAGTGAAAGATCTTAAGATTGTACTGCCATTACTCAATTAACTAGCAAGTTAAGAGAATCAGGTAAAAAGTAAACTAGACTTTGTTTAAGCTATAATTATCAAGAGTTACCCTCTTCTTTTTTCCCTTCACATTCAACTTGATTTAGTCCTTTAGCCGTTCTTCATAGTTGTTTATAATTATGGAAAATGATAGATACGAAAATAGAGTGTATTATTACACATATTGCAGAATAAAACGCTGGCAATATTATACAGTATGAAGAGAGTAACATATCATCATACAGCTTTCTATCTCGATCGACTGGTGTCTTACGAAAAGACTTCTATTCTTCTTTTTTCATCACACTTGCTATTCTAATGGAGGGAATAGTTCTTCCCAATTGAGATCAAACAGTCCAGAAG
>JALZGI010000468.1 GCA_030861105.1 Thermoproteota archaeon | reverse complement strand
TTTCTGGATGAGGCATTATTCCTACAACGTTTCCGTGCTCATTGCATATGCCTGCTACCGCTTCCACAGACCCATTTGGATTTTCGCCAGAATATACTACCACGATTTGATTTTTCGATTTCATTCTATTAATCGTGTCTGCATCAGCAAAGTAACGTCCCTCTCCATGTGCTACGGGGATGTTAAAAATATCTCCTTCCCGGTATTTCCAAGTGAATGGCGTGTCTCTATTGACGACTTTGACTCTCACCCATTTACAAATAAACTTCAACGAGTTGTTTACTGCCAATGCTCCGGGAAGAAGCCCTGCTTCAACCAAAATCTGGAATCCATTACAGATACCTAGAATAGGAACATTTCGTTTTGCAAGTCGTTTTATTTCGGTGATAATCGGACTGTGAGCGGCTATCGATCCCGCTCGAAGTCGATCACCATACGAAAACCCGCCCGGTATGATAACAGCATCATAGTTACTTAGATCTGACTTTGTATGCCATACTAGTTCAGGTTTAAAATCAAACACCTGGTCAAGAACATTTTGTACATCTCTTTCGCAGTTACTTCCAGGAAATACAGCTATGGCCACTCTTGCCATCCTAACATGTCTGCGACCCAATTCTCTTAATAAACTATTGTTTATTTTGGGGTTCGACATCATCATGTTTAATGGTTTGGTCAATTACAAGATTTTTAAGCTTAGACACAGGATAAGTAAATAATGACCAAACCGGTGCGGAGTATCATGACAAAGGAAATTGTTACAATTGACATCGGTCGAGGTGCAACCGAGGCCGCTCGTCTTATGACAGATAAACGCATAAGTTCTGTTATTATAGTGGATAAGGAACAACCTGTAGGAATAATCACAGAACGTGATTTCGTCAAAAAAATTTGTGCCAAGGAACTGGAAATTTCCAAGGTTAAGGTTGGGGACATAATGTCAAGAATACTGACCTATGCAGACCCCGATACCTCCATAGATGTAGCTATTCAAAGAATGCTCAACCATAACATACGCAGGCTTCCTATTTTGTCAGAAGGAAAAGTAATTGGAATTATCACTGTAACTGATCTTGCAAAGCACCTTAGAACAGAGCTACTTTTGCAGGGAGCGCTGACGAATGGAAAGCCGGAGAGCCCTAGCCCTGTCAGAGCAGATGACGGCATCAATGACCTAGTTAGGTAATAGAGTTATTGAGTGGAGTCAAGCTCACCTGCAGATAATTTTTGGGGTTCTATTCTGTTAGTACACCCATAGACTCAATAGTGCAGTCACTGAGAACGGGATTAAAGATTCGTAACTCTGAGCAAAGGTTTTCTACTGTGCGGAGAGCTTTTTTTTCTGACGAAGACCGTACCGTTATCTTTAGAGTCTTTGCAGATCGGACGGAAATTACATTTGAGTAACCGCCCTTTATCACAAGGTCACGTAGGATAGTACCACCTTCTGGGTCAGGCAGATAGGCCTTGTTTTCGATATTAACCACAACCAGAAACTTCTTTAACGACATTATACTCTTACGCGCAGTTCGTAGTGTAAGTCTTGAATTTAAGTTGTGTAGCCTTCATTGAGGGAGTGCCTATAGGTATTAATTACGCAGGGGAAGAATTCTAGGACTAAAAGTTACTGCCTCGATGGTCATGTAGCTCAGCCTGGTTAGAGCGAAGGTTTTGTAAACCTTAGGTCGTGGGTTCGAATCCCACCATGACCTAGAAGTTTCCTTGCTCAAGTTGTTCACAAATCTCGACACACTTGCTATGGAATCTAGCGAGTCTCTCTTAACTTCATAGAAGACTAATACAGTTCCTGCACTTCTCTTTGTAAAGTGACATCATAGCGGGGCTTAAAGCGCGTAAAGTATATCTTTTCATACTCCTCAAGTACGGAATAACAGGTACTTGAAGCTGGTTCACAGAGGAAAGGTCAAAGATGTATATGAGATAAAGGAGGATACTTACCTTTTCCATTATTCAGATCGAATATCAGCGTTCGATGTTGAATTAGATACCTTGATTCCTAACAAAGGCAAGGTATTGTGTCAGTTTGCCAAATTTTGGTTTAACCGTCTTGACATTGAAAATCACATGCTTGATATGCGCAACAATGATAAGATGATTGTAAAACGACTAAATATGATACCGCTCGAATTCATAGTTAGAGGTTATTTTTATGGGAGTCTTGTGGACAGATTTGCCAAAGATCCTGGCCTATATCCAGATCTTCAAAACTTCAAACCAATATTAGCTTCAAAGCTTCCACGACCGCTCTTTGATCCCACCACAAAATCTCCTAGGCATGACGTTCCCATAACTGAGGATCAGATAGTGGCAAAAGAAATCTTGTCTCGGAGCGATTTAGATTACATCAGAGAGGCTTCAATCCGTCTTTACCAGGAGATGAATAATATTGTACTGCGGGCTGGGTTTATTATTGCTGACACAAAATTTGAATTCGGTCTCGACTTGTCTAGAGACCGGATAGTATTGGCTGATTCGCTAGGACCAGATGAATTTCGGTTATGGTCAAAGTCACGTTATGTCCCTGGTATGATTCAAGAAAGCTATGATAAACAGATACTTAGAGACTGGTTAATAAGAACTGGCTTCAGGGATGTTATTAATAGGTACTCAGAAAGGGGTTTAAAACCCAAACCTCCTCAGCTGCCCTTAGAAATTGTAAGGCTGCTATCCGAAAGGTATATTTTTGCCTACGAGATGATATCTGGAGATAGCTTCATATGACATAGAGCTCGCCGCTAGAGCTGCCACCTGCAATTTGAGCAAAATTGTACTGTGCTATACTTGAATCAAAATTTGGCTCGACATCTTCGACTTTTACCAGAGATACGCGATAGGTATTAACAATGGTATTAACAATGGAGAATTGCTTACTACTATATTATTACCAACCATTGCTAGTAAAATTTGATCTTCATTAAGTTGGTCGTTAGAGTCAGACTATATGTCTTCCCGTCTACTCCGCAGTAATTCGTAGGAGTCCTCTTGTTTCCGGATCTTTAAACTTCGTTGCGATATTGTGTGGGATGTCTGATGCTGCCTTGTCACAAGATACCGACAACGTGCGAGGACAGCAAAACCTAGATTTTCTAATGACAATGTCCTCTGGGTCTGATATCGTAAGTCTACAATCTCCTCTCCCAAATATTACAAAGGACATATTGTCTACAATTATCTCCATCTTGACCAAAGTACTCTCCTTTCGCAGTTGATGTCGTAAACGCTGATTTAGGTTACTGCATCCTTTGTTTGAGCTAACACCTATTATGCAGTCTCCCTTCAGCGTGAGCTTACTTTCTCGCGTTATCTCAATGCTTTTTTTGTGTCTGGACAGAACGTTATTGTGTCCACAAAAATTAACGTCGTCTTGAACCAAGGATATAACCCCCGGGTTGGTCAAAATTAAACCTAGCGAATCCAAACTAAGGTAAATTTAAATTAAAGAATACGAAGTAGTAAAAAATGAATTGTTACCAGCAGCGGCAGGATATGATAGAGCTATCACAGTCTTCTCGCCCGATGGCAGACTATATCAGGTAGAGTACGCTATTGAGACGGTTAGGAGAGGAACATTAGCAATTGGTGTAAAAAGCAGAGACGGTGTTATACTCGCAGTCGAAGAAAAGGCCCGGAAGTTACAAATATCAAATGTGACGCAAAAGATATTTCAAGTAGATGATCATATTGGGGTGGCAGCGGCAGGATACATACCTGATGCTAGGACACAAGTCGACCATGCAAGGTTTTTTGCGCAAAGCAACCGTCTCATCTATGACGAGCCAGTAGATGTCGAGAGCGTTGCCAAAAACATAGCTGATATGGCCCAGCAATTTACTCAATACGCAGGAGTAAGGCCGTTTGGAGTGGCATTAATTCTAGCCGGAGTGGATAAAAATGGGGCATCCTTGTATTTAACCGATCCCAGCGGAACATACATAGGATATGATGCTGTAGCAATAGGCGCAGGCAGTGATCAGGTTACAGAATTCCTCGAGAAACAATATCAGACTGACATACCGATGGACGACGCTGGGGCGTTAGCAATGCAGTCTATTTACCTCGTCAGCGAGGAGAAGACGGGAACCCGGCATGTTAAAATGGCCGTCATTGACAACGAGACGAAGACAATGAGAAAGGTAGACGAAAATGATATTGTGAGGTATGCGAGCATGGCAAAGGAGAGGACACCGAAGGCCTAGCGGTCCGATGCAGAGCATATGTCTGCCCAGATAGGATCACTTGCTCCAAGGATTAAAGTCTCTGAATGGGTCCAAGGTAGACCGATTGATACTACCCAAGAAAAAGGAAACGTTGTTGTAGTTGAGGTATTCCAAGTAAATTGTCCTGGCTGCTTTCTTTATGGACTTCCCCAAGTCATTGATTTGTACAGACGCCGCCGTTCGGATCCCGTTACAATATTTGGTCTAGCTACTGCCTTCGAAGACTATGACAAAAATACCCTTGCCAATCTAAGATTATTGCTGTCGACAAGGGAGGTAATCGGCGAAACCTTGAGGGCTCTAAGAGAGCATGGTCAATTACAACCAGGAAACAAGCTGCCTTACTCCATTCCTTTTCCTGTTGCAATGGATTTGGTTGTCAAGGAATCTGTTCCTGTGACCGATAGTAGAATAATGGACTTTATTGAGTCCAATGTGGAGGGGTACCGCTCTTACAGCGAAAGAGACAGAGCTGACATCTTCGAACGGGTTAGACAATATCTGAATGCGAAGAAATATTCTGCCAAGACTTTCGAAGAGTTCTCCCTTAGGGGAACACCCTCTACGATTATCATAGATAAAAAAGGAAGATTAAGAAAGACAATATTCGGTGCAAGTAATGACCTAGATAAGATGATACAGAATTTGATTCTGGAGTAATGCAGAATTCTGTTGACATTTCAGTAGCGATACCTGACTCTTGCTTATCAGACGAGCAGACCCTTCTTGGCAAGACCATGAAGCTTGGTCAAATTGCTAGGGCATCTTCCATTTTTAACGTCAAAAACATATATATATATCAAGATGCAGATTTCAGAGATCAAAAGACAGAACGGAAATTAATTAAACTAGTACTGAAGTACTTGGATACACCTCAGTATTTGCGAAAGACTCTCTTTCCGCTTACAGCCGAGCTGAAGTATGCGGGAATGCTTCCTCCCATAAGGGCCCCCCATCACAGGGATTGGATAGATATAAAGAATATAAAAGAGGGAGAGATAAGGGTTGGAGTTGTAGTAGGAATTAAGGGAAAGCTGTTTGTTGACGTGGGCCTAAGTAGGCCCATTCCTTTCGAGGGTAAAAAGCCGGTCGGGATTAAATTGAATCTTAGGATAAAGTCCTCCTTTCCCCACCTCCGTGCAGAGGAAGTAGATAGAGGAAAAATCAATGAGTATTGGGGATTTGAGGTAAATGATGCCGGATCTTTACATTCATTGCTTGAGCAGATCAATAAC
>JALZGI010000454.1 GCA_030861105.1 Thermoproteota archaeon | reverse complement strand
ATAATTCTGCAAATAATGCGAAACGAAAGGAGAATTGGGGAAGCAATAATGATTGCAAGTGGAATAGGCCTTACTATTGGAGGTCAGCTACTAGGTGTTGCTTATCTTGCTTACGGTGGTCTGTGTATTGCTGGCCTTGGGGTCTTCTCCGTCTTCTGGAGGTAGCAGTACGGCTAGTTACTGTATCGCCAAAGGCGCTCATCGCTATTCAGTCCTATCTACAACTAAGAACCGTTGGTCAAAATAATAGAATAGTTTCTTCCCGTCACCTGAGAGAGACACGTTTCCGAGTCCTGAACCATTCTTTGGAGATTATTTTTCTTGTCTTTAATTTCATTTTCTAAACTTTCCAGATACAGACTATGATTGTCAAGTAACGCCTTATTTTCCCTTAGCCTACTTCTAAGACTCTCTGCTTGAGCTATAACTGAATCATCCCTTTTCCGCTTTAGCGACTCCAATTTGTTCGCTAGAAGCTCTGACCGTCTTTGTAGATCAGGGATAGAATTTAGTATTAGGTCAAAGCTCTTCAATGTTTTCTTGGAATCTTTTAATGTAATTTTTCCTGTGCTCACTGCCTTTTGGACTTCAACAATAAGAGAAGTATAGGATTCTAATCCAACAGCGGGAGACGAGGCATCACGCATCGTGCCATTTTCTTCTTTGTATCCACCAGTCTGTTCAAATATATTCCACGGAGCATCCATTAGAACCTGTAGTTTAGATGATGTCGACTTTGAGGTGCCGTATGAGTACTTTGTTAAGGCCCTAGAAACAGGGCTAAAGAGGTCAATAACATATTTGTGAAATTCTTTCCGTTCCTCTTCCGCTAAAACTATCTCTTTTATGGTTTTGGAAGTTAGTTCGAAGTCAGAGGACCTCTCTATATCCGCTAATCTTCTACTCAGATCATGTCCTTCGACGTCCAATCTCGATATTTCGCTCTTAGTTCTTTCTAACTCATTTTCCTGCTGCTTTATTCCGCTTAGCATTTGAGATGTTTTATTAAGAACGGTGATACAGTTTGCTACAGGCCGTCTATCTTCTTCGAAATCTTCCATTATCCTGTTTGTGCGTTTTTCCAAAGATGAAATTACATCAAATTCTCCTTTAATTTTGCCTGTATGTTTTTTCATAAAAGTAGTCAATAATTTGCTATGAGAACCGCTGACATCTCCAAAACGTTCCATTAGCGATTGCAAACTCTCTTTGAATTCTTGTGCTTCGGGGATTGAGGTAGGTGTAGGATAATTAGAGGAGACTTCCTTTTTTAGTGACGAGACAAGTATTCTTCTTGAGCTTTCAACAGAGGGTTTGAACTTTTCGTCCTCGACTTTTACTTGTTCGTTTTCCATTTCATCAGCAAGTTTACCTATTGAAAGTAAGGTGTTTTCCAACGACAGTTTGATTGGAACCAAACTTCTGGACATGTCTCCCACTTTTTCGTCCTCTATTTTTCTCAAAAGGTTCAAAGCATCTGAAATGCTTAATCCGTTTTCGTCGGCAGTTTTTGCTCTATTAGGTTCTGATCCATTAAGATCTGGTCTCGAGTCATGAGGTTGTGAAGGGTCTGACTTCCGGGTTTGAATCCCTTGAGGAGGCTTTTTCCCTTTTCTCTTAAACAGGCTACCGAAAGAAAGAGGAGGAGACACAATATGTTTCGGTTTTAACCATAACAAAACTGTTACGGTCGTATGATAGTGAGTGTTATAATTGAAATAGCATTCATTCTCCAGTCTCCATTTGTACAGTAATCCTTTGGCGTAAATATTACCGAGACTTTTTCAGTTTGCCAACAACAGTTTCACGATCCAGGTATAGATAACTCTTTTTTTTCTCATTATTTATCTGTGTAGTGAATGGCATGGGATAATCGCGCAGAGCTCTCTTAGCAAACTTACCGTTATACATCAAATACGTCCCTCCGCTATATGTGCATTTCACTATTGGTATACTGTCTTGCTTATTTAGATTGTCTGCTATCTTATAGTACTCTACCAGCCTTCTCTTTTCATAAACTACGCACTTTTTACGGGTGAATCTTTTTTTTCTCATAAATTTAAAAGCCAAAATTACGTGCTTGGTCTTATAGTACCCAAACATATCTCTGATCAGCAAACATCGTTGCAATTGATCAGGTGCGACATAAAGGGCGTCTCCTGTCCCAGACTTTGCCTCAATCGAAAGTAGAGTCGCTTCCTTGT
>JALZGI010000435.1 GCA_030861105.1 Thermoproteota archaeon | reverse complement strand
TTCCCAATCCAATTTGCGCTAGTCTTATCCATCTAGGCGACTTAGTCTCAGACAAAGTCATGTTAAACGGACTTACATAGAATAACGCTTATTATATAAACTTTAGAAATCAAGTGCTATCATACAGAGATATCATAAAACAACATCCTACGCTGACATTAGCAGTACAAACAGTTGCATTAAAGCTATCTTCTATATGGCATATAAGTTATCTCTATGGTTAAATCTTTATCTAGTCTCTTCCCCGATATCCTGCATATCAATAAATAAAAAACATACATACATAAACAATAGGTATTCTATAATAATCTTTTAATATGTATTGCACTTTCTTGTATTAACATTACCGTGGCATTAAAGGAATCTGTAAATAGGTTAATATCAAAGCTAATGTAAGCGTAGGAATCGAAACTAGTGCTCCTGGTTTTATCCACTCTAGCAATGTTATATGTCCACGTTTTTGTCGTTCAAGCATTCCTAAAGCAACTATATTTGCGGTACTGCCAATTAATGTTAGATTACCAAAGAAGGTGGCTGCAAATAACAAGCCCCACCATAAAGGGTAGTTGTATATACCCAAGTCCCCAATATCATTGACTATAGGTATGAACGTTGCAACAGCCAATATATTATCCATCAAAGCACCTGTAATACCAGAAACTATTGAAAACACAAAGAATAATCTTGTTTCATCGCCACCACTTAGATCAAAGACACCATTAGCAATTAGAGTAGTAACTCCGCTTAACTGTAATGTACCTACTGATGCAAACAGAAAAATAAAAAATGCCAATGTCCACCAATCAACTCTTCGTTCTACCAACTCTCTTGCTTTATCTCGTTGCATAAACAATGTTGTCCCAGCTGCAGCAAATGCTGTTCCAAGAAGCATTGTATTTTTTTCTAATCCAAGTGCCTCCTCAACTGCAGAATGAGAGACTAGCCCTCCTATTGTAGCAATAAAGAGAATCCACGGGATTAAATAATAACTTTGTTTTTTTGGTGCAGCTACTGCTACTTGTTCAACAACCGTATCAGTAGAAGAATTATACTGACTATTGCCTGTAGATTGTGATACCATTGCCGCGCCAAGCTGCTTTATGTCTTTAGAAAAATACTTCAATGAAATTGGGATAGCAATTATTAATCCAACTATTGATATTGGTGTGGCCCATCTTAGAAAATCTATAAAAGTCAAATCTGCTCTTAAGGCAATTAAAACACCTACAGGGTTTCCTACAACAGTAGCACTGCTGCCAAGATTTGTAGCAAATACAATCATTATAATAAATGGAATTGGATTAACTCGTAATTTTGAAGTTAGATGCAATATTGTAGCAGCCATAAAAAGTATAGATGTAACTTCATCCACAAGCGCAGCAAACATTCCAGACATAAGCATCAATAAAATGATAAGTTTGTTGGGATTGTTTCCAATGCGGGTTAGAATTATTTCTAATAGGTGTTCAAAGAAATGTCTTTCTTCTAAATATCCTATTACTATCATCATAGCAACCAAAAAAAGTATTATATCTAAACCTGCAAATTCTATTAAAGTATCTGTATTGAGAAGACCTAGTGTCATTAGTGCGGCAATGCCTACTAATGCAAATGCAAGACGAAACCTCCAGAATAGTAGTGTGCCTAATATCAATGATGAAAAAACGGTTAAAGATGCAACTTGCAATAGTTCCATACCAGACAAGAGCGAAACGATTGCTATCGCTGCTAAAATAATAGGATAAAAATAAATTCTTTTTATGAACAATATTTTCCTTTTGTATTTCGTAATGTAAAAATATATCTTTATACCATCAATATATTGCGCCTAATTTTCCACCTCGTTCTAAAATCAAAGTTTTACCTCCTTTTAGAAAACTTAATCCACTGCTGGCTTCGACATTATTATCAAATTTGGTTCTGATTTTACTATCCATACTTCAAAGGAAGAATCTAGTAAAAAGTTACAAGTTTCATACCAAGGAAATTTTTCTTTGTTGCTTATGGTTATTTCATAGCCACCATATACTTCGTTTACGCTGCCAGTATTACCAATCATATCCCTAAGCATTTGCAGCATCTTATATCACTGTATGATCAAACAAACTATTAGGAGTATATTTGTTTTAATGTTATGTTTTTTAATTTAATACAAATTTACTTGTCTAAAAAATTAAAAACAATCTTGCAAGAATAACATGAAAAACTATTCTGTGCCATATATTACAGGATTATTGTTGTCATAATTTCTAGGCTTTCCTAGGAGTACACGTTCATTACATTGAGGACAATTTGTAAAAATTTCTCATCTCCATCATACTGCCATACTCTTTTGCAATTGTTACATCTGAGTTCCACCATTAGATTATATTGAATTTATTGTATTTAGTCTTATAAGAAGCAAGAAAAACTGGCTCTGTTATCTTAATTGGTTTTTAATATGGAAATATGTATGTCTCCTTTTAGTAATTGGTTCCGAAGACTTGGATACAACTCTATAGATTCTAGAACTGAAATATAGGTAGAACAGACTATAAGCAATTATTGCTGGATTTGTCTTACTGATATATTTCACTAGATCCATGAAATTATTAGGATAGACCTAGCTTTAGATTATACTATCAACAGATAAGTTAACACAGCCTTCTTCATAATGATCATCATAAACAATTACAACATCAATGTCCTCAGACGTTTTCAATATATACAATTATCATTTTAAAGTAAAGCAGCGCAAATTAGAGTCTATCCTAAAAATAGATAAACATATAGCTTGAAGATAATCTGGTTATAGATATGAGTTACAAGAGAAAGGAACATCTTCCAATTCCAATAATTTGATGATTTTTCAAAACCCAGTTATAAATGGCCAGATCTTGCAGCATAATACACTACATTCAATAATATATACTAGTATATAGCATATCTGAAGTAATATATGGTTATAGAATCAATTCCAGTATCTAGCTTCATGACAAGAAATGTAATAACAGAAACAGAAGATCAAAACATTCAAGCAGTTTGTAAAATAATGAACGAAAACTCTATTGGAAGTGTAGTAATCCTCAAGCGTTCGGATAACAATAATCCTAACAGAAATAATAATAAAAAAGAAATAGTAGGAATAATTACTGAAAGAGACATTGTTAGGATTATAGCATTACTGCAACCATCTTCCCTAACAGTACCTATACGAGAATTTATGAGCAAACCTGTTATCACACTATCGCCTAATAACTCTATTAAAGATGCAATACAGACTATGCAATTAAAAAATATTCGAACACTTCCAGTAGTTGAAAACCAAGACTTGCAAGGAATAATTACTGAAAAGGATATCTTCAAAGCAATAATGAATAACCGTGCTTTAATACCTGATCTATTTAGTAGCAATCAATCATTAATGGATCGCAGAGATGTATTTGACCAGTTTAGTGAATATTGGTTTTCGGATGTTTTGCAAAGAAGATAAAAATTAGAACATTTTTTTCTACTTCTTCCAGAAGAAGAACAATAATAAATGAATTTAATTATAAGTATCATAGCCTATCCCTTACGCTAACACCATATTTGTTTTCTTATGTTAGTTTACTTAATACTTAATTACCGTTACACCATTTCTGAAAATTTGTTCCATATGACTTGTAATAGCATATGCATACACCACAAAGCACAAAGTCTCTAGTTTTTAGTCGTTATGTATGTGGACAGAAACGTTGCCAAATATTGGAGAGTTGATTTGTCAAAATGTATCTGATTGCCTTTGTCATAACTTTATTATCAGTATTATTTTATTGTGCAATATTTAGCTTTTGCTTTAGTGGTAGCCGTGTAATATTCAAGACCCACTGCAATATTTCAATCCCTGTCCAAACACACAATCAGTATCTGATCTATATGAGTTCTGCGCATCTCTTACTTCTTTTGCATAATATGATTATGTAATATATTGAGTAATCTTAACGGTGATTCCTTTTCTAGTCCTGCTGCTGCAATATCTGAATATTGGGATTAGCGATTTGGAAGATTAATTAATGACATTTTATGTGTGATACTTGAGTTACTATCGTTACCTTTGATGACGTAAATTACCTTCAAGCAGTCCACTTCCAACATGTATTCGATCTATATGCTTTGACAGATCAGCTTTGGTATCAAATTTGGATTCACAATAAGGACATACAATTACAACTACGTTTTTAACTGCTTTACCAGGAGAAGGAGATTCGATTTCAGCTAGATCTAAGATTTCTGTTGGGACATTTCCTATTATCGACATAAGAGTTACTAAACCTAGTTGGACCTCCTTAGTCTTTTCTCTTCTTACCACTAACAGTCTTCTAATTTTTAGACTTCTCATCAGAGATATTGCTTCTGTTACCGAAGTCCCTTCATCAATAGTAACTAAAGGAGAGCACATCACGTCCTTCAATATTGTCTTGTATGGTCCTTTATTTCCACCAATAACTCTGTATAAAATATCTCTCTCATTTACAATTCCTGTAATAAGGGGATCCTCTGCAGAAGAAGATACTGATCTAACAAGAATAGAAGAAACCCCTCTAT
>JALZGI010000124.1 GCA_030861105.1 Thermoproteota archaeon | reverse complement strand
ATTCTCGCGCGTCGGGATCTCAGGATTCGCCTTTGACGTGGAAGTGCTGTTGATTGCCAAGCGCCTAGGATATCGGGTCGCTGAGCTGCCGATTATCTTTGCCTATGAAGGTGAGGCAAGCACCGTAAAGGTTTTTAGGCTTTCTTGCCGCACTCTGATCGACCTAACAACGATTTATTGGTGGGATCAGTGGGGGAAATACCGAAGTGGATACGAAGGCTCGTGACGTAATATGCACAGCGGGCCCCATCACGCCCCTCTTTTCTCCGGCCTTAGAAATGCCTATCTTATGCCCAACGTTCTGAAAGTGCATTCGCCTAGCATTTGCGCTCTCTCTTGTATACCTGAAACATCTATACAAGCAATGAAGCCTCTAGATCGATACGGTTAGCTCTAGTAAGGAATGGCGATGGATGTGGTCAGATTGACAAGTGAATCGGAGAAAGCCTGGCAACGATTCGTTGAGGACTCCCCGGAGGCTACTCTAGGTCACGCTCTCGGCTGGCGCAATGTCGTGCAGAGGACTTATCACCACACTCCTTATTACTTGATGGCTATGGATGGACAATCTGCAGAGGGCTTGCTGCCGCTTTTCCTCATTGATAGTCCTTTCTTCGGACAATTTCTTGTGACAGCCCCTTATCTCTCGTATGGCGGTCTGTTAGCGAACAGTGACCGGGCAAGCAGTGCTCTTATCCAGGCTGCTCGGGAATTAGCCATTGAACAGAAGGCTAAGTACGTAGAGATCCGTGGCCGGAGCAGGAGTGATCCCGGGCTTCTCCTCAAAGATAAATACTGTACCTTTCTCCTGCCCCTCAGTGCCGGACATGAGATTCTCTGGCAAAGGTTTGAAGGCGGGAGGGCTCGGAAGGCGGTCAGAAGGGCACTGAAATCGGGCCTAATCGTCGAGAGGGGCCATCACCTGAGTACAAATTTCGCGGAAGTTTTAAGTCGTCATATGCGGGATTTGGGGACGCCGTTTCACCATAGACAGTTTTATCAATGTATTACCGAAGAGTTTCCCCAGCAGTCGGAGATCTTAATGGTTAGACATGGCGACCGCTATATTGCTGGGCTTCTGCTTGTGTCTTATAAGGATACAGTTTACGACCTGTACGCAGCGGGCCTGGGGGAATATAAAAGCTTGGCCCCAGGCAGCCTGCTCATCTGGGAGGCTATCCGCTCCGCCTGTGAGCGTGGTTTTGCGTATTTCGATCTCGGGCGGAGCCGCTGGGACTCGGGCACTTTTTTTTTCAAGCGTCAATGGCGAGCCCATCCCGTCCCGCTCTTCTACGAGTATCACCTCATGAGTGGTACGAACGTTCCCGACGTGGATCCTACGAATGCCAGATTTAGGTGGGCGATCGCCTTCTGGAAACGACTGCCGGTATTCGCTGCCAAGGCTTTAGGGCCTTTGATTATCAGGGATATTCCATGACCCGAGGGGGGGTGGGAACAGCCTGCATCCGGTAAGCTACCTGCCAGGACATCAATGCCCTAGTAGACCTCTACATTGCCTTCACCTGAGAGAGTCGATGAGGTTTTTTGGGGGGCACCGGCGCGTTTTTGTCCGCGATTATCTGCTTTTTTACTTAGCATGGGACCCACCGAAGAATTGCGTAAATGTGAAGGATGGCGCTATTGTGGGATTCATTATGGTTCCCTGCCATTATTGTCCGTGGAGAGCAATGCTGGTCCGAGCGCAACTATTCAGTGGGTCGTCCATTTTCTCATGGGGGAGTACAGCTTTCCTATAATTCTCATGAAGATGTTTTTCGGCGGTAGCTTCTCCTTCACTTCAGATCCCGCGATTAAAGGCCTGTCAGAGAAACCCTATATCACTTCATTGCGGTAAAACCGACGGAGGGGGGAGACCCATTGGATGAAGATCTACGCCATTCTAAATGCCGATGATTTTGGGCTTAGCCCCGGAATCAACCGGGGCATCATCGAAGCCTATCATGATGGCATCTTGACCAGTGCCTCGTTAATGGCGGTTGGGGATGCTTTCGAGCAGGCTGTCACCCTTGCAGAGAAGCATCCCGGTCTTTCCCTCGGCATCCACCTCACGCTCGTAGAGGGAATACCTATCCTTCCGCCCGAGAAAATCCCTTCATTACTTATGCCAGAGGGATGTTTTCCCCAATCATTGGGCACGTTCCTGCTGAAGTGGCTGACAGGGCAGATCCGAATGCAGGAAGTTCAGCAGGAGTTCGCGGCCCAGATTGAGAAAGCCTTGGACCATCGCATCAGGGTTGACAAGCTTGACAGCCACATGCATTTGCATCTGCTCCCAGGCATTTTCCAGGCTGTACTCGCCGTCGCAAGACGGTATGGAATTGGGGCGGTTCGTCTCCCTAGGGAGAACGTTGTCGGGAGAGTCAATAAACAAAGAGTTATGGGCATCTGGCGCCGAGCTAGCCTAGCCTCTCTCTCGCTTTTTCGCACGCATCAGATGGCAAAGGCCGGTTTTTTCCACCCGGCTCGTTATGCAGGGATAGGCGAGAGTGGGCGACTCACCGAGGAGGACCTCCTCCGAATTTTTCGGGCTCTCAGACCAGGAGTAACGGAGATTATGGTCCATCCAGGTTATCACGATAGTGTCCTGGATGCGTGGCCCCAATCCAGGCGCTATAAGAGGGAGCAGGAATTGCTCGCCCTCACTTCTCCAAGGGTGAAGGAACTCGTTGAGAGACAAAAGATCGAACTTGTAGGCTATCGACAAGTGTTAAGGAGCAAGTGACGCCGCATGGCGGGGATGAACATGCGCATTGTTAGATTCCACACCAGCATTATTGGTGGGTTTGTTTTGTCGACTATTGTTCTAACTTATCCATTGATCTTTCACCTGACCATCCACATCCCCCGTCATAAAGCATACGGGATGAGAGATAGCCATTTTAATTTTACGGAGGGATTATGAACGTCAGAATCCTGGATAAATTATGTTGTCCGTTATGCCGGGGAGAGCTCACCCTCAGTTCTTTCGTGGAAGAAAGCATCAAGTATTTACAGCATCCACCCACTATACTGGAAGGTGAGGAGGGTTACATTAATGAGGAGAATGAAAGGGTAATCAAGGAGGGAGTGCTGCTGTGCCAGCAATGCAAGGTCTGGTATCCTATTTATTCTTATGTACCCGTACTGCTTGTATTTAAGACGTATTTCCATAAACGTTTTGCTCAAGAGTATGCAAAGCGGCTTGAGCTATTATCAGAATATGGCACGCCGACTGGGCTACCGGAACCTGGAGAAAAATCGGTTCAGGAAACATTTACGGATGAGTGGAATTGTGTTCAGGACAATGATTTGTCTTTTGTATATTCAATAGAAGATTTAAAATTATTACACCGAAATGTTTTATTAAAATGGATGGAGTATTCACAAGAGAAAATAGAAAATGTTCTAGATGTCGGATGTGGACTTGGTAGTGAGTCAATATCTTTGCAAGATGTGACTAATAATGCGGAGATATTTGCAATTGATTTTAACTTCGCACTTTTAAAAAGTGGAGAAATTTTCAAAACAAGACCATATATCCACTTGATAATCTCTTCTTTATTCCACCTTCCTATGAAGCCCTTTTCTTTTGACCTAGTCTACAGCCAAGGAGTTATTCACCATACCTTTTCCACTGTGAAGGCCTTCCAATCAATAGCCTCCTACGTGCGTAGTGGAGGATACCTCACTATCTGGATCTATGGATTAGGCGACTATAGGGTTAGAGATGAAGATTTAGGGGTTTTGGTACGTCTAGTATATATGGCTGAATGTGTGTTAAGACCTTTAATCAGTAAACTTCCAAAATCGTTAAGAGATATCTTCTTTAGTACATCATCCATGATATGTCATCCTGTAATAAAGAAGATGGTGAG
>JALZGI010000408.1 GCA_030861105.1 Thermoproteota archaeon | reverse complement strand
GAATGGTAACTTCATAACAAAATGGGGTAGTGAGGGCAGTGAAGATGGTCAATTTTCCAAGCCAGAAAGTATTGACATCGATCGTTTTGGACATGTATACATTGCAGATACATCAAACAATAACGTTCAATTGTTTATTCCCAATGATTAAAAACTGATACGTATTGTGTCCCTAGCTGAGGCCTTACTTTTCTGAAATATACTCAAAGGAGAAGATAGTAATTTTACTGGCTCAACTTTGATCCATGTTGAAGCTGGGTATATCATATGTGTATAACAATTTCTAAAAAATAAAATACGCATATACGGAGCGACCCTCAATCTGTTGAGGCTGTTCTCATTACTATTATTCTTATCCATACCTTCGTAATATCAATGCATACAAAAAAGAACGCCGTAATTGGCAAAAGCCAAGAAATAATTTAACCCTTTTATACTACATCTATATTATTCCCATCTAATGGCAGCGACAGCATTTTTAGTTTTTTATAGATTCAAAACTATGAGCAAAGAAGAGTCAGAACGGGCTAAAGGAGAATGGCAGAACCTAAAAAATGAATTACCTTCCGGTATTGAGCTTGTCGGTGAGTATATTCATGCATGGGGGATTGAATACAATGGGTTTTTGCTATTTGAGTCTGATAGTGCTGATTCCTTCTTAGATTGGTGGTCGAAGTTTAAGGACACTATCAGATGGTACGTAGAGCAAACACATACAATAGTCGCAAGGAGGAGATAGCAGCAGAGTCGGCACTGCAATCCTAATATGTTAAGATATGAAAGATGGAGTGTGTCGACACAATGCTGCCGTTCTTTCTTTGACTTCTCGTGCTGCCCTGGCATTCTCTGAGATGCATATCTTTATAGTTTGTCAGCACGATGCAGATGTTGACTTATGATACATGGAACGATTCATTGTTTCCTTTTGCTTGTCAGCTGATGAATACAAGACTTTTCTGATATCTATGTGGTGTTTGCCGCATTTGGTATTGTCGCCATTGTTGGTCCCGACAAATGTAATTACAACATTTCTTTTTCGTTTCTTTCTTTCTTTCTTTCTCAATCGTGTTCACTATCATTGCATCCTAACATGTTCTACCTATTGTGCCCTATGCCCTCTGCGCCAATCCTAAGAGTATTATCTGCTGAAAGTTTTAGTACTGGTCCAAAGGTATTTCCTCTGTCTGTACTTATCCTTATGCTAGGCTCATGCGTTGTTCGATTTTGTTCCCACCATGTAATAAATACATTATTTCCTGATGCTATTATTTGCGGATTAATTGAATCATAATAGGTAGTGTTACTTAGGTTCATTTTCTCTTCAAATGTTAGACCGCTATCATTACTAGATCTAAATATGATCTCGGAATTTCCTGTATCATTACTGCTCCATACGAGGTAAATGTTCTCCCCGGATTGAGCCATAGGTACAAGTAAGACAGGACTTATCTCAGGTTGTCCCAGTACTAACCTGAAAGATGTTACAATCACTAATATCACTAGCATCGAATACAGCCTTACGTCCTGAACCCAGATTCGATTTATCATCTCCAAATGTTATAGAGAAGAGGTATAAGAAACTAGTCCTATTGAGGAGAGTTGTAGCAACATATGTATATAGAGTACATGTCAGGTTGTAAATTCTAAGATTTGACTTTTGCATTTGGATGTCCTCCATACATTTATCATTGTTAGTATCATTACCTTTTTATTAAAAAAGTAGAATAGTCGTTTGGTGTTTTATGGTATCTATTCAGTTTCAATAGGTGCGCCCTTTTTCTTGCGGTTCTTCAAATAGTCAAACACATATGTGGAGATACCCCCTGCAAAACCGGCTCCTACTAAGGAAATAAGTGCTCCGTACGTACTCCAAAACTCTTTAACCTGCTCTGATATTGTAGGCGGCTTCACTACAGACATTGACAGGTTTGCTTGAGTGCTGATATATCCTTGTGTAGGAACGGATAAGTTGAAATTCGGAAGTTCAATAAACTCCGAAGGAAAAAGTGAGCCTGATGATATATTTACCATTACTGGAATAGAGTAATGTCCTACTTGTGCATCTTGTGGTACTTGGATTCTAAATGGCGCGGGAGATAGCCCAAATGAGGTAGAATTCGATGACCTATGGGGATTAAAAACCACTTTTATACTAGAATAGTTTTCTGAGGGAAAAAAAAGGACAGATTGTGGTGGAACGCCGGAACTTGACTTCAACTGAACACCAATATCCATTTGTTCTCCCTGTCTCAATACTAAAGGATTTGGCAAGGTGGAAAATGTATACGTTGCTGGTGGGACATCAATCCAGTTTGTAAGATCTACTACACTTTTAGAATTGTTCCCATAAATTATTACACTATAACATAATATCCTATACTTTGTAGGAGAAGTTATAGATTCCAGGTCTAATGATATTGGAATATATTTCTGGTTTTCCTCAAACAGTATGCTGCTATTCCTTTGCGATTCTAGAATCCTAAGATGACCGGGTGATGAATATTCAGCAATAAAATAATTCCACTGTTCTGTTGTGTTGTCCCATTGAATCTCTTTTTGGTAGTCAACTCCAAATTTTCCTGTTGTCGGATTATTGTCTACATCAATTAAAATTCCATACACAAGATTATTCGCTCTCTCTCTAGACGGATTTTCAGGTACGGCATCACCCAACCACAACGTTACATTGAGGGTCTTACCATCACTAAAATAAGTGACTTTTTGGATGTCTGAGGAATTGTCTAGTTTATCTTTGTAATCAGCCTTTGTTTGCGTATTTGTTGCCACCTGAAGTCCATCTCTTGAGCCTACAGTAATTTCTTGACGTGGAAAGGAGCTAAGAGGTTGAGCTTTGGTATCTTTATAAATAAAAGAATTTATTATCA